>CAZFQU010000005.1:0-47942 GCA_964521245.1 uncultured Alistipes sp.
CCTCGATTGGCGGTAAGGACTCGATGAGTGGTACGTTCCAAGATATTAACGTGCCTCCCACGTTGGTTGCGTTCGGTATAACCACCGTCAATGCTTCGAATGTAATATCGCCCGAATTTAAGTCTGAGGGTAACCACATCTACCTTGTGGAGCATAAGCCTTTGGATAACTATATGCCTGCAACACAGACTCTTAAGAGCAATTTAGAGCGTCTGTCGTCCGAAATCGAGAGAGGTAATGTCATCTCGGCATGGAGTATCGGTATGGGTGGCGTAGGCGAGGCTCTGGCTAAAATGTCGTTCGGTAACCGAGTAGGAGCTAAGGTTGAGATTGAGGAGTCGGAACTCTACGACTATAAGTATGGTAGCTTCGTGGTTGAGAGTCGTGAGGCTATCGAGTGTGAGAACTTCCGCAAGATTGGTCAGACTATCGCCGACCAGATTCTCGTCGTAAATGGAGTGGAGCTAAGCATCGAGGAGCTTTACCGAGTAAATAGCGATAAGTTCTCGACTATCTATCCCGATAAGTGCAAGAATGAGGCTCCTATGCTCGCAGTCGAGGGTGCAAAGCGCACCATCGAGTATAGTGGCGAGGCTGTTCAAAACCCGATAGTATATCTGCCCGTATTCCCCGGTACGAACTGCGACTACGACACCGCTAAGGCATTCCGTAAGGCCGGTGCCGAGATTCGCACGAGCGTTCTGTGCAACTTGGAGGGTGATGATATCCTACGCTCGATAGCTCAGATGAAGGAGCATATCAGCAAATGCCACATCTTGGCACTGAGTGGTGGTTTCTCGGCAGGTGACGAGCCTGATGGAAGTGCAAAGCTCATCGTGAATGTACTCAACAACAAGGATATCGCCGAGGAGATTCATCGTCTGCTCGACAGGGGTGGTCTGATTATCGGTATCTGTAACGGATTCCAAGCTCTTGTTAAGTCGGGTCTGCTGCCTTATGGTCGTCTGGGTATGGTGACAAAGTCTTCGCCCACGCTCTTCCGTAACGATATCAACCGCCATATCTCGCAGATTGTGACAACACGCGTGGCATCGACTTCGTCGCCTTGGCTCAAGAGCTTTAAGGTGGGCGACCTGCACTCGATAGCAGTAAGCCATGGCGAGGGTAAGTTTGTGGTGTCGCCCGAGTTGGCACGCGAGCTGTTTGAAAATGGTCAGGTGGCATTCCAATATGCTGATGCAGAGGGTAATCCCACCATCGAGTCGCCCTACAACCCCAATGGTTCATACTATGCAATCGAGGGTATAGTTTCGCGTTGTGGTCAGATTCTGGGTAAGATGGGTCACACGGAGCGTTTCGAGCGTAATCTGATGAAGAATATCGCAGGCGAGAAGTCGCAGCCCATATTCCAGAATGCTGTTGACTATTTCCGTAAAAAGTAATTCCAAGGTTAGTTAAGAGATATTTTTAGGTATGGAAATTTTGGAAAAGCTCTATGAGGGCAAAGCTAAGCAGGTCTTTTTGACCGACGACCCCGAAAAATTGGTGGTGCGTTTTAAGGATACTGCTACGGCATTTAATAATATTAAGAAGGCCACCATCGTAGGCAAGGGCAGGGTGTGTAATGCCATCAGCTCGTTTATCTATGAGTATTTGGAGCGCAATGGTGTCAGAACCCACTTTATCGAGCAACTTAGCGATAACGACCAGCTCTGCCAAAGAGTTGAGGTTATCCCCATCGAGGTCATTGTCCGCAACGTGATTGCAGGCTCGCTGGCTCAGCGATTGGCTTTAGAGGAGGGTACCAAGCCCGGAAATGTGATTTACGACCTCTGCTATAAGAGCGATGTGTTGGGCGACCCGCTTTTGAACGACCACCATGCAGTAGCCATGGGTCTGGCAAGCTATGATGATTTGGATTTGATTTATGCCAAAGCCTCCAGAATCAATGAACTGCTCAAGGAGTTGTTTCAGAAGGCAGGTGTCGATTTGATTGACTTCAAGATTGAGTTTGGCCGTACCTCGTCGGGCGAGATTATTCTTGCCGACGAACTCTCGCCCGAGAGTTGCCGCCTATGGGATATAAAGAGTGGCGATAAGCTCGACAAGGACCGTTTCCGTCGCGATATGGGTAGAGTCAGAGAGGCATACGAGGAGATTCTGAATCGTCTGAAGAGTTTGTAAGAAGAGCTGTTGAAAGAAAATTCAGAAGCAACCGAAATATAGACTCCCGACAAGGAAATACTTTTTTACTAGTTTATAGAACATCCCTTAAAGAGTTATGACTAACGAAAATATTAAGAGTAATCCGATGGTTGATGTCCCCGAGCGCGAGCTGCACGAGGAGTGTGGTGTCTTTGCGGTCTATGGCGTCAAGGATGCATCGTCGCTGGCATATTACGGACTGCACTCGTTGCAGCACCGAGGTCAGGAGGGTGCAGGTATCGTGAGTGTGTCGTCAGATGGTGAGTTTCATCGAGTGAAGGGTTCGGGTCTTGTGACCGAGGTTTTTCGCGAGGAGCAGTTGCGTAAGCTTACGGGCGAGATGGCTATCGGTCATGTGAGATATACCACAGCCGGTGGTGCAGGAGAGGAGAATATTCAGCCCTTCCTCTTCCGCCACAACTCGGGCGACTTTGCGATGGCGCACAACGGAAATATCGTGAATGCACATCTGCTTAAGGGCTACCTCGAGAGACGAGGCAGTCTTTTCCACTCTACATCCGACAGTGAGGTGTTGGCACACCTTATCAAGAAGGAGACCAATAATCCCAATCTGCCACGTATCTACTCCATAATCGATGCGCTGAATATGTTGGAGGGTGCATTTGCTTTCTTGATTATGACCCGCAATAGAATCTATGCTTGTCGCGATAAGTATGGCCTTAGACCTTTGTCGATAGCTAAGCTTGGTGATGGATATGTTATCTCTTCTGAGACTTGTGCTTTCGACACCATTGGTGCAGAGTTCATACGCGATGTGGAGCCGGGTGAGATTATCACCATCGACTATCATGGCATTCGCAGCCAGCACTATTCGCAGTTCAAGCGTCATCAGATGTGTGCTATGGAGTATATCTATTTTGCTCGTCCCGATAGCGATATCGAGGGTTGCAACGTACACTCCTATCGCAAGGAGTCGGGTCGTCTGCTTTGGAAGGAGGCTCCGGCAGATGTGGATATCGTAATCGGTGTTCCCGACTCGTCGCTCAGTGCAGCGAGCGGTTATAGCGAGGCAAGCGGCATACCCTACGAGATGGGTCTTATAAAGAATAAGTATATAGGCAGAACTTTCATTCAGCCCTCGCAGGAGATGCGCGAGAAGGGTGTGAGAATGAAACTTTCGGCAGTGAAGAGTATAGTTCAGGGTAAGCGTGTGGCTCTTATCGACGACTCTATAGTCAGAGGCACCACTTCGCGTCGTATTATCAAGATGTTGCGCGAGGCAGGGGCTTTGGAAGTACACGTGAGAATCGCTTCGCCCCCGTTCATTGCTCCCTGCTTCTATGGTGTTGACGTAGCCTCGCTCGAAGAGTTGGCGTGCGCCCACAACACCGTCGAGGAGCTTAGAGTGAAGCTCAATGCCGACTCTTTGGCATACCTCTCGCCCGAGTCGCTACTCAAGGCAGGCTCTCGTTCGGAGCTGTGTATGGCTTGTTTTACTCGAAACTACCCCACAGACCTCTATGACGAGCATATGGAGCAGATGCTCAAATCTGCCAGAGCTAAGTAATTTGTAGTGAATAATTTAGAGAAAACATATATATTATGGCACAATCATACGAAAAGGCGGGCGTAAACCTTGAGGCTGGTTACGAAGTTGTTCGCCGTATCAAAAAGCACGTAGCCTCCACATCGCGTTTGGGTGTTATGGGTAATATCGGAGCATTCGGTGGAATGTTCGACCTCTCGGCTCTCAATGTCAAGGAGCCTGTTTTGGTGAGCGGAACCGATGGTGTAGGCACCAAACTTAAGTTGGCTTTCGAGATGGATAAGCACGACACGATTGGTATCGATGCAGTGGCTATGTGTGTGAATGATGTGTTGGCACAGGGTGCCGAGCCTTTGTTCTTCTTGGATTATGTGGCGGTAGGAAAGAATGAGCCGCAGAAGATTGAGGCTATTGTTTCGGGTGTTGCCGAGGGTTGTCGTCAGGCTGGTTGCGCACTCATTGGTGGTGAGACAGCCGAGATGCCCGGAATGTATGGCGATGGCGAGTATGATATCGCAGGCTTTACTTGTGGTGTTGTGGAGAAGAGCCGCCTTATCGATGGCTCGAAGGTAAAGGTTGGTGATGTGCTGGTCGGTATAGCATCGAGTGGTGTTCACTCCAACGGCTTCAGTCTCGTGCGTAAGATTGTATCCGATGCAGCTTTGAAACTTGATGAGACCTATCCCGAGCTTCCCGAGGGCAAGACTCTTGGCGAGGTACTCCTTACCCCCACCCGCATCTATGTAAAGCAGGTTTTGGAGGTTATTAGTCAGTGTGATGTTCACGGTATCAGCCACATTACCGGTGGTGGATTCGACGAGAATATTCCCCGTATCTTGCATGATGGTCAGGGTATCGAGATTGAGGAGGGTAGCTGGGAGATTCTGCCCGTATTCCGTCTCTTGGAGAAGTATGGTGGCGTAGCTCACCGCGAGATGTTCAATATCTACAACATGGGTATTGGTATGGTGATAGCCTTAGATGAGAGCGAGGCTCAGAAGGCTATCGAGATTCTCGAGGCTCAGGGTGAGCGTGCATCCGTAATAGGCCGCATCACCGATAAGGAGGGTGTTGTAATCAATTTTAAGTAGTTCGAGGTGAAGCGTATAGCGATATTTGCATCAGGTTCGGGAACTAACTTCGAGCATTTGGCTAAGGCCTGCCTTGAGGGAAGAGTCGATGCCGAGGTGGTCTTGATGGTTTCTGACCGCCCTTCGGCAATGGTTAATCAGCGTGCCGAGAGATTGGGCATCGAGCGTTGGTCGCACTCGGTCAAGGAGTTCGAGTCAAAGGCTCACTTCGAGAGAGCAATAATCGACGAGCTTGAGGCAAAGGGTATCGAGCTTATCTGCCTTGCCGGTTATATGCGTATCTTGGGTGACGAACTGCTTGAGGCTTATAGCGATAGAATAATCAATATTCACCCTTCGTTGCTGCCTGCATTTAAGGGCGCACACGCCATTGAGGATGCGTTCAACTATGGTGTGAAGGTGTTTGGAGTGACTATCCACTATGTGAATCAGGAGCTTGATGGTGGTAGAATCATTGCTCAGGAGTCGTTTTCCTATGAAGGTTCAGACCTTGAGGAACTGACTCAAATGGTTCACTCGGTAGAGTATCCGCTTTATGAAAAGACATTGAAGAAACTTGTTAAAGAGTAAAAATATGCGTGCATTAGTAAGCGTTAGCGATAAGAGGGGCGTAGTGGAGTTCGCTCAAAACCTCAAGCGTCTGGGTTGGGATGTTATTGCCACAGGCGGTACGATGAAACTCCTCAAGGATAACGGTGTAGAGGTTATCAATATTAGTGATGTTACGGGCTTTCCCGAGATTTGTGATGGTAGAGTAAAGACCCTCCACCCCAAGGTACACGGAGGTCTGTTGGCTCGTCGCGACGATGAGAGCCATATCGAGGCACTCAAAGAGAATGATATCGAGTTTATCGATATGGTGTGTGTAAACCTCTATCCCTTCCGTCAGACTATCTCGAAGCCCGATGTTACGATGGAGGATGCCATTGAGAATATCGATATCGGTGGTCCCTCGATGTTGCGTTCGGCAGCTAAGAACTATCGTGATGTGACGGTTGTTTGCGACCCCGACGATTATGCTCGTATCATAGAGGAGATTGAGGCTGAGGGCAACACTAAGCCTCAAACCCGTTTGGAGTTGTCGGCAAAGGCTTACACCCACACTGCGCAGTATGACTCGATGATTGCTACTTATATGCGTCGTGCAGCAGGCTTAAACGAGAAACTCTTCCTTGAGTTTGACCTTGTGCAGTCGTTGCGCTATGGCGAGAACCCCCACCAGCAGGCTAAGTTCTACCGCTCGGAGCAGGAAGCAGCCTACTCGTTGGCTACGGCACGTCAGCTCAATGGTAAGGAGCTATCCTACAACAATATTCAGGATGCGAATGCGGCTCTTCAGATTGTAAGAGAGTTCAGCGAGCCCTTCTGCGTGGGTCTGAAGCATATGAACCCTTGTGGTGCAGCTATCGGTAAGGATGGTCTGGATGCGTGGAACAAGGCTTATGAGGCCGATACGGTTTCGATTTTTGGCGGTATCGTAGCTACCAACTGCGAGGTTACTCGTCAGATGGCTGAGGCCATGAAGCCCATCTTCCTTGAGATTATTATGGCTCCCAAGTTCTCGGAGGAGGCTCTCGAGATTCTTACAACGAAGAAGAACCTCAGATTGTTGGAGGTTAAGATGACTCAGGAGGAGGAGAAGCCCACCCAATATGTGAGTGTTAATGGCGGTATGCTTGTTCAGCAGCTCGATGTCGATACCAAGTCGGTAGAGCCTTCGATGTGTGTGACCAAGAAGCAGCCTCAGGGTGAGGAGCTTTCAGACCTGAGCTTCGGTTGGAGAGTGGTTAAGCACGTTAAGTCGAATGCTATCGTAGCCGTCAAGGGCGGTGTGACCTTGGGTGTAGGCGCCGGTCAGATGAATCGTATTGGTTCGGCAGTATTGGCACTCGATCAGGCAAATCAGAAGGGTGTTCGAGAGGGTATCGTTCTGGCTTCGGATGGCTTCTTCCCCTTTGACGATTGTGTAACTTTGGCATCGGAGCGTGGTGTCTCGGCTATCGTTCAGCCCGGAGGCTCGGTGCGCGACGAGGATTCGATCGCAAAGGCTAACGAGGTGTGTATCAGTATGATTTTCACCGGTGAGCGTCACTTCAAACATTAGTACTCGGACAAAGATGAAGATACTTGTAATAGGTTCGGGCGGTAGAGAACACGCCATTGTCGATGCCATCTCGCGTTCGCCCCGTGCTGAGAAGATATTTTGTGCGCCCGGCAATGCCGGTATCGCACAGCAGGCTGAGTGTGTAGCCATCAAGGATAGCGATGTGGAGTCGCTCCTTAAGTTCGCAAAGGAGAACTCGATAGACCTTACGGTAGTAGGTCCCGAGGCATCGCTCGCAGTAGGTGTTGTCGATAGATTCAAGGAGGAGGGACTCTCGATTTTTGGTCCCTCGAAGAAGGCTGCACGCATCGAGTCGTCGAAGGAGTTTGCCAAGGAGTTGATGGCAAAGTATGATATTCCTACGGCAGCTTTCCGCTCTTTTACGGAGTATTCCAAGGCACTTGAGTATGTCAAGAGCCGCCCTCTGCCCGCAGTTTTGAAGTATGATGGTCTGGCAGCAGGTAAAGGCGTGGTGATTGCCGAGAGCATTGAGGAGGCAGATGCAGCCCTGAAGGATATGTTGCTCGATGATAAGTTTGGCAAGGGTAAGGTTGTGGTTGAGGATTTTATGACCGGTCCCGAGTTCTCGTTCCTCTGCTTTGTCGAGGGTGAGAGAGTCTATCCTATGGTGCTTTCGCAGGACCACAAGCGCGCTTTCGATGGCGACAAGGGTCCCAATACCGGAGGTATGGGTGCGTATTCGCCCCTGCCATTTATCTCGTCCGAAGAGCGCGATTGGGCTTTGGAGAATATTATGAAGCCTACGGCAAAGGCTATGGTCGAGGAGGGTTGCTCCTTCACGGGTGTACTCTACGGCGGTCTGATGAAGACCCCCGCAGGTATCAAGGTTATCGAGTTCAATGCTCGCTTTGGTGACCCTGAGACAGAGGTTGTACTGCCTCGTCTTAAGAGCGATATTGTCGATATCTTCTCTTCGCTTGCCGAGGGTCGCGTACCTGAGTGTGGCGAGAACCTTGAGTGGAGCGATGATGCTACGTTGGGCATCGTACTTGCTTCGAAGGGGTACCCCGAGAGCTATGCCAAGGGTGTCGATATTCGTGGCGTAGAGGGTATGGAGGGTGTTTACCATATGGGAACTGCCCTCAAGGATGGTAAGCTGGTGACCAACGGTGGCAGAGTTCTCTTTGTCGTGGGTCGTGGTGCTACCATCGCCGAGGCTCGTGAAGCAGCGTTGGATAAGGTCGAAAAGATTGAGTGTGACAACCTATTCCACCGTACCGATATTGGCCATTGGGCATTGTAGCATGTGTAGGATTGATTAGGTTAATGATTAGTTATAGGAATTAAACAAAATATTAAAAATATGATTATTTCCGGAAAAGAAGTCTCGCAGAAATTGAAGTCGGATATGGCTGCCGAGGTGGCAACCTTTGCCGAGAAGTATGGTCGTGTTCCGCAGTTGGTGGTAATTCTCGTTGGTGAGGACCCCGGTAGCGTGAGCTATGTAACCGGTAAGGCTAAGGCCTGTGATGCAGTGGGTATCAAGAATACCACTATTCGTCGCCCCGAGAGCGTTAGCGAGCAGGAGATTTTGGATATTATCCAGACTCTTAACGACGACCCCGAAGTTGATGGAATCCTCGTTCAACTGCCCTTGCCCAAGCATATCTCGGAGGATAAGGTTATCGAGGCAATCAGCAAGCGTAAGGATGTTGACGGCTTCCACCCCTTGAATGTGGCAGCTTTGTGGCAGAAGCAGCGTTGCTCGCTGCCCTGTACTCCTAAGGGTATCATCAAATTGCTCAAGGCAGCAGGTGTTCAGATTGAGGGTAAGCGTGCCGTAGTTCTGGGCAGAAGTAATATCGTAGGTCTGCCCGTAGCAAAGCTCCTTTTGGATAACAACGCAACGGTGACAATTGCCCATAGCCGCACTAAGGACCTTGCAGAAATCACTCGCTCGGCTGAGATTTTGGTTGTAGCTATCGGTCGTCCTAAGTATGTTACTGCCGATATGGTTACTCCCGGCACGGTGGTTATCGACGTGGGCGTAAACCGTGACCCCGAGACAGGCAAGCTTTGTGGCGATGTGGATTACGATGCTATTGAGCCTATTGCTTCGGTAATTACTCCCGTTCCGGGTGGTGTAGGTCCTATGACCATTACCTGCCTGATGGAGAATACCATCGAGTCGTTCAAGCGTTCGTTTGAGTAAAAGGTGGCAATAAAATAGTATGGGCTGTCCTCTTTAGGGGGCAGCCCATACTATTATTTGCTGAGAATTAGCCTCTCGTCTGGCAGAGCAACTCCCTCCTTAAGTGGTAGAATCATTGCTCGGTCTTGCTCCTTGTTGCCTGTGCCGAAGTCGAAGCCGTCAGAACATCTAAACTCCACCACTATCTCACCACCGAAGCCAAAACGAGCGTAGAAGTCATTAAGCCCATCTCCGGCGGGAATCAGCATCAGGGCATCAAAACCCCTCTTACGCCCCTCATCGATTGCTTGTCTCATAAGCTCAGAGCAGAGTCCCTTGCCTCTCTGGTCTTGCTTGGTAGCCACACCATAGATGTAGCCTACCTTGCCTGTTTGGCTCTCGAAAGGTAGAAGGTGGAGCATCGAAAGCAGACCTTCACTATCGCTTATCGATAGCATGTTTTGAGCTTGGTAGTGGCGCATAATAAAGCTATCGACAAATTCGTCATCGTCACCGAAAGCCTCCTGCCACAACTCTTTTAGTTGCAGCTCCTTGTGGTTGAGTTTTATTGCCGAGGTCTTGGGCCATAGGAAAGTGGGGTAGTAGGAGAGCTTCGAGCGTCTGAGTCCTTCGAGTCCCATATCCTCCTCGCGATTGATGTATCTAAACTCCTCGCCCAGAAGCTCTGCGAAGAGTTTGTTAATGGTGGCAAAGACTCCCTCGTAGCTTGTATCAGCCTTTTCGATATGGCAGTCGAAGGTGTCGTAGTTAATTGCCGAGCCATAGGTAAATGCCACAAGGCGGTCATCTACATACAACACTCCTCCTCTGATACCCAGAGCCTCGAAATTGTCGAAAGCCTCCTTGAGAGCTTTCTGCTCGAAGCGCATAGATTCAGTGTCCGCATCCGTCGTACGCTCCCTGCGCCACTGCTCATCGAGCGCCAAACACTCCTCGAAGTGGCGTGGCTCCATAGCCTCGAATCGGTAGTTATATTTCGATGTGAAACGATTCAGGTGGTTGCGCTTAGGTTGCAGTTTTCGTCCGGGAAGTGTGCGTAGCTCCTCAGCCAGATAGATGTAGTCAGAGAGCGACCTATCATCGTCGAATGCAAACTCTCTCTTCCCAGAGCCGGTTATTGTGCCTCGTCCCTCACGACATAATCCATAGAGTCGAAGACGCTGCGAGAAGTTGATTCGGGCATCCTCCTCAAGTTGGTCAAGAATGTGGAAGAAATTGCCCTCGCCAATAGGTTGCATATAACCTACCTGCTCTTTGCCGTCGATAAGGAATCGTATGACCAAGAAGCCTTCAACCTCAGCCCAACAACTCTTGTGAAACTCCCTCCAACAGTAGATGTTGGCAAATGCCATATCGCAGTTGCGACACTCGCTTTGGTGGGTGTAAGACTCTATTTTTGCCCTGTCTTGAATCTCTATGGGCTTGAACTCTATCATTTTACAGTGTAATTACGCTCTTGGAGTCGTTGGTAGTATTGTTGCTCGAAAGCCTTTATACGTCTGCCTATATCGCTGTCTGGTATTGCTCCCGGAGCATACAGATACGACTCTTGGCTCGTGACAACTTGGAATCCATTCTCGTAAGATATAGCCCAAGGCTCCTCATTAGAGGAGAATATGTCGCGACCATAGGCAAAGTATGGCTCCTCGTTGCAAAGCAATCCCAATATGGTAGGCATTATATCAATCTGTTGTGTAGGCTCATAAAACTCTCCTCTAAGCTCACTCTCGGGAGCATAGATGAATCCCAAAATATGGTGGTCGCCGGGCCACGATTTAGCCTCTTGACTATATCTTTCGGATGATACGTGGTCTGCTACAAATACAAATATCGTGCGCTTTAGCCACTCCTGATTCCCAAAGCGATGGAAGAACTCTCTGAATCCTCTATCGACGTATGCCGCACATGGCTGAATAGCAGTCTTTCCTTCGGGCAGCTGACCTTTGAGCCTTTCGGGGGTGACAAAGGGATGGTGAGAACTTAAGGTGAACATCGTCGAGAAGAAAGGCTCGCGCATCTTGGTAAGTTCCTCGCCTACAAACTGCAAGAACTTATCGTCCCAGATTCCCCAATAGCCATCGAAATCCTCCTTGCCATATTTTGCCTCGTAATCCTCGCGGGCAAAGAGTTGGTCAATGCCTGCCGAGCGTGCATAGGCACCAAAACCCATAGACCCCGCCTCCGAACCACAGAAGAAACTGGTAGTATAGCCTTTATCCTTCAGAATTTGTGGCAACTGACGGCTCTCGCCCAATGCCTGAGGCATCAATACAAAGGGCGTTTTGAGTGATGGTATGCTGCCCAAAATCGAGGGCATAGCCTGTATGGAGCGCATACCGTTGGAGTACATTCGCTTGAAACAGTAGCCACTCCTCATCAACGAATCCAAGAAGGGAGTGTAGCCCTCGTGATCGGCGTAGAGGTCCTCTCGCAGATGTTTGGAGTGTTCTGCCGAGAAACTCTCCATAATGAAAATCACCACGTTGCGTCCCTTTAATCCAAGAGAGTCGGCAGATGGCGTGGGGTAGTGTTCTGGGGAGAATATCTGCTCAAGCTCCTGAGAGCTGAAATGCTCCGGCACTTCGACCTTTGAACTGCTACCTGCCGTGCGCAGGATGCAGAATGGGTTGCTTAAGATTAGGTTTGCTTGCGCACTATTTTCAGCGTAGAGAGTTGCATTTGAGAGGGTTATGGGGCGTGTCATACGCGTAAAACCTCCGCGTATGCCACCTATGGCAAGTCCCACGCTGAGGGCAAGAGCAAGTGTGGCTGAGGGGTAGTATTGCCACCATTTCTTAAATGGCGAGGTGGGTTTTGCACTCGGTCTTGCTGCCCAAATCAGCAGTGCCATAATTGCAACTCCCCCACAAACTAACAACCAATTCTCGCTTGCGAACTTAAAGATGAGTTGCAGCGAGTTGGAGTTGTCGGCAAAGAAAATCTCGTCAGCCGTAAAACGCTTCTGTGTATAGTGAAAATAAATCGAATCGGCAATGTTTAGTGATATGATTATGGCGGCAAGTGTGGAGTAGATGCCAAAAAGTACTCTGCGCCAAAGTTTGCTTTGGCGTATGAGAAGTGGCAGAGGTAGCAGCGATAGCAGAATCCACACCCCCTCGCCATAGAGTATCGATACGGTATCGAACTGCAACGAACCCTTCATGAGCAGGAGCGGGCTTGCTATTTCGCCCATCATCTGGCTGTTGGATACAAAGAAGAGAATACGACAGCACATCATTGCAACATAGAGTGCAATGATGCGCCATAGAGTCAAGCCTACGTGGCTCTTGAGGTATTTTTTCATCTCGAGTGGGGTTAAATCCTGCTCAAGCGTAGCCTTTAGCACGCCTTGAGCGACATATCGAGTGAACGAATCTGGTGGGTGAGCGCACCTACCGATATGAAGTCAACGCCGGCTGCTGCGTAGTCGGTCAGGTTCTCGAGAGTGATACCGCCACTCGATTCGGTTTGGCATCTGCCTGCCACCTTCTCAACAGCAATCTTAGTCATCTCAGGAGTAAAGTTGTCGAACATTATGCGGTCAACGCCTCCTGCCTTAAATACACTATCGATATCCTCCAACGAACGTACTTCACACTCGATGGGTATATCCTTGCCGATGGCCTTAAGATACTCCTTAGCTCCGCGAACAGCCTTCTCTACGCCACCTGCAAAGTCGATGTGGTTATCCTTCAGAAGAATCATATCGAACAGACCGATTCTGTGGTTCTCGCCACCACCTATTTTCACTGCCATCTTGTCCAAAACACGCATGCCGGGAGTGGTCTTGCGAGTGTCCAAAACTTTAGTCTTATAGCCGGCAAGACGGTCGGCATATACGGCGGTCTGAGTAGCCACACCGCTCATACGCTGCATAATGTTGAGAAGTATGCGCTCGGCGCGTAACAACGAGTGGAGCTTACCCTCGACATAGAACGCCACATCGCCCACCTTAACCCTTGTGCCATCGCCTAACACAGGCTCGAAACGCATCTCTGGGTCAAGGTGACGCAGAACCAACTCTGCAACTTCGACACCTGCGAGAATGCCATCCTGTTTACATAAGAGTCGCATTCTGCCTCTCTCGGTCGCAGGTATGCAACAGAGCGTGGTGTGGTCGCCATCGCCAATATCCTCTTTAATTGCAAGCTCTATAAGCTCATCTACGAAAGGTCTGTATTCACACTTCATCTTGCTATGTGTTTTCTTAATTATTTGTTTTACAACGAAATGATACTTCCGCGCTTAGCCTCGAAGAAGTTGTTCGAACCACGCTCAGTGAGTCTATACTCCGAGTGGTTACCCCAGCCCGCAGGGTGGTCGCTGATTGAGCAATCCTCGCCCGTGTCGTTATCGACATAGGGACCCACCATCTGCTGCCACTTGAGAACTCTCATTATCGAGCCCTCGACACTGAATAGTTCGTCGCTGTTGCACAGCTCTTTGAGAGCATCTACATATATCTTGCGCCAAGGCTCATACTCCAAAAGTTTGGATATGAGTTTGTGGTCGTTATTACCCCACTGCAAGGGATTCTGTCTGCCGGCATCTATGATGCTCGATGTGCCGAGCGTATTGTCGTAGTCGTAGGGTATGAAGAAGAACTTGTAGTCGTACAAATCCTGCGAGTTGAAGTAGATGTAGTAGTTGTTCTGATTACACCAATAGTCGTCCCACATACCTACTGCAACATTCACAGCATAGGTCTTGAGCAACAACTCCACGTCGCAAACTTTGGTAATCCACTCCTTGAAGCTGTCACCCGTCTTGCCATTGAGCTTGAGGATGAAATCTTTGAGCTGAGCTTTGGCTGCCTCGAAGTTGTCTATTTCGGTCTTAAGACAGTAGGCTCTATTTTCGGTGCCAGCATTGTCGTCGTGCCAGAAACGGTCGTCGTTAGTGTCGCGCAGGTTAGCTCCAAAGCCGCTGTTGCTCCATCCGCACTTCCATAAGAAGCCCTTGCTGTTGCCAAACAGGTGTTCGCGATTCTCAACGTAGTCATCGTCGATTGCCTCGAGCATAATATAGACTCCGTAGTAAGCCTCCTTCGAGTCGCCCACCTTAAGCCACAGACGACAGTAGGAGGTGTTGATAGCGGTCCAAATATCGTAACGGCGGAACAAATCGTAGCAGAAAATCTCTCTCACATAGCAGGGGTCGTCCTTGTGCCACTTGAGGTGAATCTTCTTCACACCACCCAACTTGTGGGCATCATCCTTCTGGAATTTGCGAAGGTTGAGCATAAAGTGTACGTGGCGGTAGTCGGGGTTCGATGTGTTGTGCATCTCGCCACCATTTCCCTCGGGACGACGACGCGAGGTGTTACCGCGAAGGCGGAGTCCGGCATCAGTAAAGCTGTGAAGCTCACCATTCTTGGTGAATGTAGCGTCGCAATGGATATACTCGTCGGTGTTGGCATCGCGGTCATAGAGTGTGAGCAGTTCGTTCCACTGCTCCTCGCTCACCGTCACGTGAATCTCGGGCAGAGCCTCCATATCGAAGATATATGCAAGGCCATCAGCCACATTGGGATTCTCGGGCGTGGGGTCCGGTGTAGGCTCGGGTGTGGGGTCGGGGTTCTCGCTCGGCTCCTTGAGAGAGATGGTCACACTCTCCGAAGCTGTTGCCCATCTGTCGCCAATAACCGAGAGAATGATTGTCACTTCACCTGTCTGCTGAGTTTCGGGGAATCTATATTCGGTAGTGAAGGGCAGCGATGTAATCTCGATTTGCTCACTTCCAACCTTTAGTGATAGCTTTTTCCACTCGCCGAGGTTTATTTCGCCCTCGCAACTGATAGTCAGGGGCTCGCCCAGCGTATGTTCTGCACCATTCTCGGGAGAGGTAATCTTGCAGCTGACAACCTGCTCCTCATCGGGAGTGGGGTTGGGCTTCTCTTCGGGAATATAATCTGTCACGGGGTCACCCTCGCAGGCGGTAAGACCTATTGCGAGGATTGTCATCATTAACAACGAAATTAGTTTTTTCATCTTTCTGATTTTTTTGGTTATCTCATTAACACGGCAAATATAAGAAATTTATCGAATAATAGCAACAGGTATCAGGTGGTAAAAAACAAATGGGACTGCCTTTTAGGACAATCCCATTTTATAAAACTTTCGATTCTTCAGAATTACTCAGCCAGCGGAGTTACGCTAACATAAGACTTGCCCTCACGCTTCTTGCAGAACGATACAGTACCGTCAACAAGTGCGAAGAGAGTGTGATCCTTACCCATACCCACGTTCTCGCCGGGGTTGTGGACAGTACCTCTCTGACGAACGATGATGTTGCCAGCCTTAGCGAACTGACCACCGAAAAGTTTTACACCGAGTCGCTTGCTCTCCGACTCACGGCCGTTCTTCGACGAACCTACACCCTTTTTGTGTGCCATGTTTCTCTAATTTTTTAAGGTTATGCAACAATTTCTTCAATAAGAATCTGGGTCAGATACTGACGGTGACCGTTACATTTCTGATAACCAGTTCTACGCTTCTTCTTGAACACCAGAACCTTGTCGTCCTTCAAGTGCTTCAAGATTTTGCACTTTACCGAGGCGCCTTCTACTACAGGTGCGCCCACCTTAACCTGACCGTCATTGTCTACCAGCAGGACCTTGTCGAAGCTCACCGACGAGTCAACCTCGCCTTGAAGACGGTGAACATAGAGCTTACGACCACTCTCAGCCTTGAATTGCTGACCTGCAATCTCTACTATTACGTACATTTTTTAGTTGTATGTGTATAATTCGGAGTGCAAAGATAGCTAAAATTTCTTTACAAACAACCCTTCGCCTAACTTTTTTTGGATTCTCGTTCCTTTTCGGTTCGCTTTTTGGTCGTGTTTGGGTTACTTTTTCTCTATGAAGACGGTTTTGATATACTCCGATATTCCTGCTCAGGCGCAATTGTTGGCATTTGCTCTTAGTGGGCTTGGTGCAAGAATCTGCTCCTGCCACTCGCTCGATGGGTTGTTGGCACAGGCGAGCGATAGTGAGGTGGCAGCTGTTGTGCTGCTGTCGGCGGGAGGGTTTGTTATGCGACGCGAGTTGATACTCAGACTTACGCGGTCAACGCCCCATATCTTTGCTCTCTCGCGCATACATAGCGAGGAGCTTTGTGTGGCACTTTTGCAGGGCGGAGTTTTGCAATTTATATCCTTGCCGGTTTCGATGTCCAGATTGCGTGGCAAGGTGGCACAATCAATACGCCAAAGTTATGCCGGTTAGTCTTTGTGTGAGTGGGGTGGTTTTACTTCTCTCGATGGCTCTATGGCTTTCGATAAGAGTGTTGGTACGCTATCGCAGAGTGCGCAGCAGACTAGTTATACTCTATATGAGGGTTATTCTCAGACGTATGGCTGGCGATTGGAGTGGCTGCTCGTTCCCTCTCTGGAGACTTCGTCAAGCCCATTCTGCACTACTCGAGGCTTTGGCTGTGGTGCGCAGTACCTTCACGATGTGTCGTGAGCCTCTGTTGCGAAGTATAATCTGTACTCAACGTCTCGACAGGTGGCTTAAGATGCGTCTGTTTTTGGGTGTGGGACGTGGACGGGTGTTGATTTTAGCCTCTCGACTGCCGCTTAGCTGTCGCCTCTCGAGAACTATTCTCTCGCGGGGGCGGGCTGTCCATAGGCGCGAGGTCTATGCGCGACTGCGTATCTACATAGGTGTAGATATGGAGTATGCTTTGCGACTGCTACGCGGAGATAAATTGAGACTGACCACTGCCGAGAGCTATGAGATTGTCGCCCTCTTTTCGGGGCAGACAGCCATTCATCTGCTTAAACTGCTCTTTGGCTCTTCGTGGGCAAATCGTTCGCGCTTGGCAGCGGCTCTGGTCAGGTGCTATGGTAGAGATGATTTTGCTGCCGAGCTTAGACATCTGCTCCACCTCCCGGAGTGTGATGGCGGGTTGTTTGTACTGCTACTATCCATATGCGACTCTTTACCCCATCCCGAGACTTTGACGTCGGGGCAACTCTCTCCTATCTTGAGGAGGACTTTGGTGCGTAGGGCAGCGGTGGAGGGATATTGCGGAGAGCAACTCTTACAACTAATGACAGCGGGCGAGCGTAGCTACCTGCGCCGTTTGTTGCAAACCTATAATAATCCTGCACTATGCTATCTCTCCAGAGCTTGATATGTTTGCTGCTTGTATTTCTGCTACTCGCGGTTGCGGTGTTGCTTCTGCTCTTTTTTAGAGCTGTCCAACGCTATGAGATGCTCTCTTTGGAGAGCCATCTGTTGCCCTCGACTGACGATAGCGAGAGTTTTTCTGTTTTGTGCTGTTTACCGGTGTCAATACACTATCTGAAACACCTCTTATCCCAAGATTGGCAACGCTATGAATTGTTGCTGGTGGGCGATTCGGCTCACGAGGCAGCACTCTTCGCCGAGGTGTGTCGAAGGTGGGCATTGTGTGAAGTCGAATATGGCGATTTTCCTGAGCTTAATGTCTTTGGTGTCAGAGCATTATATCGCTCGAGATGTAGAGCCTATGGGCGACTTGTGCTAATCGACCGTGCGAGAAGTACACTTGTAGATGACCTTAATTCGGCGGCAGCTGTAGCAACTGGCGATTGGCTGATTCCCCTCCACGAAGGGGTGATGTTGGCAAATGGGGCGTTATCGCTGTTGGCTCTCGAGGTGGAGTCTTTTCTGGAGCCGGTGCCATATTTGCGTACTACACTTGGCGAGCCTCAAGATGTGGTCTCGACCGATAGCCTGTTGCTTGTCGGTGGTTTCGGCTCATTGAGCGAACTGAAGCCTGTCAAAACATTGGATTTGCTGCTCTGCTACCCAAGACCTCGGCGACTTTTGTGGTGGCAGGTGTGTGGCCTGCTTTTTGCGTCGTTGCTCTTTGTTGTGCTCTATGCCTTTATCGACTCCGAGTGGGGAGTGGTGATTGCTCTTATGTGGCTGCTTTCGTTGGTTTTGCTTCTTGAGAGTGGTCGAATGATTGACCCGGCAGGGCGACGTAGGGCTCTTTTTGTCAGAGCCAAAGAAAAAAGTTTGAGAAAATTTTTATATCCTACAAATATTGTGTAACTTTATATCGTCTAAGGTAGGAAAAAGATAAAACCCGAGATAAGATGCTTGACCCTCAAATACGAAAATATCTGCTCACTTCGATTTTTAACGCCGCAGTGCGTGCCGGTGCTGCTATAATGACAATCTACAATCGCAAAGAGCAGTATAATGTTTCGCTCAAGAGCGACTCTACGCCAATCACCGACGCCGACCGCGAAGCGCATCGCGTTATACGCGACTACTTGGGCAGAACACGCATACCTATACTCTCGGAGGAGGGTCGCGAGATGCTCTATGATGAGCGAAAGAATTGGGAAATGTTCTGGCTTGTGGACCCGCTTGACGGCACGGTCGAGTTTTTGAAAGGGAACAACGAATTTACGGTCAACATAGCACTGATGGTCAATCGTAAGGCGGTAGCTTCGGTGGTTTACGTTCCCTATTTGGGTCGTATGTATATGGCAATCAAGGGGTTGGGTGCAAAGCTTGTCGAGGATGTAAAGCCTGATTCCGAATCGGAACGCGACTTCGAAAGTATTGTGCAGAATGCTGTGAGCCTGCCTTTACAATGCTCCTTGTCGCGCCCTAAGAGGGTTGCTCTTTCGCGTTCGCACCAAACTCCACAGACGGCTCAGCTTGTCGAGGAGTATCTGAAACTCAACCCTCAGGCTGAGATTTTAGAGCAGGGCAGCTCCTATAAATTCTGTCTTTTGGCAGAGGGTGCAGTCGATTACTATCCTCGCACTACCCACACCTACGAGTGGGATACTGCAGCCGGCGAACTTATTCTTAGCGAGGCGGGTGGAAGAACCATTGCTTTGTCCTCGGGTCTGTCACTTGAGTATAATAAGGAGGATTTGCGCAATCCGTTTTTTGAGGCTTTTATGCGATAGACCTTTAAGAACGAAGCTGTCTGACAAGGTGATTCTAAAGTTAAGTTACTTTTGGTTGCTTCGCTATAGCATAGCGAGAAAACTCCCTCTGCCTACGGCTTAATCACAACCTTATACTCGCCCTCAAGATGCTCATTTACGCTTTCAGTAAACTCCGCTTTTTCTTATCTTCGCAACGCCACGAGTAAGAGAGGGGTAGAGATTGCTTGCAAGCTATGCCGAGCGTGAGAGGTGAAAAGGGACTTAAGCCTTAAATCCCTCTTGTTATACAACTTCAGGCAAAAAGGACCTGCCTAAAAACTTATTAGACAGGTCCTTCATTTTGCTGTCGAGCAGCGTCTTTATCTCTCCAAGGCTATTTGTGTTCGATATCGCAGGCTGCACAATTGCCCGAGCAGCCGCCCTTGTCGTCGTTGCAGTCGGCGGTACCATCTTGGTCGCGCGTCTCCTGCACGGCACACTTAATACCGAGTCGTTGCATATTCTTGTTGGTCGAAATTTCAGAATCGATATGATGACCCTTAATCATCAGAGTAAGCGACATGCCAACCACAAAAAATGCAACTGCACCCACTGCAAACAGCACCACTATCAACCAATCTGCCATAACTTTACGTTAAATATTCTCTCTAAAATTTTGATTTACCGCCACAAATATATATATTTGTGAGTTATTTTGCAAAAATTGCGCCTTGGAAGTATGATTATTGTGATGGGGTGCGAGGTGATAATTTGTGGTAATTATTTAGTTTCCACTCGACAACGATGAGGATAATAATATCAGGAGCAGGTGAGATGGGCAGTCACCTTGCAAAGATGCTCAGTGGCTCAGGTCACGACCTTACAGTCATTGATAAGGACCCGAAGTTACTCGACGAGGTTAGCTCCTTGTCGGATGTGATAACCATTGAGGGTGACCCTACGATATTTGCAACGTTAAGACGTGCGTCGGTTCGCAAGTGCGATCTGTTTATTGCTGTGAACCCCATAGAGAACGACAATATACTTGCAGCAACGCTTGCCAAGCGTTTGGGAGCCAAAAAGTCGATTGCCCGCATCGATAACAACGAGTATCTGGAGCCTAACAACAAGGAGATATTTATCGAGATGGGTATCGATTACCTGTTCTATCCCGAGCAGGTAGCAGCATCCGAGGTTATCAATCTGCTTGGCCACACCTCCACTACGGAGTATGTCGATTTTTCGAGTGGTAAGCTCTCGTTGGTGGTTATCCGCTTGGAGCCATCATCGCCTCTGATAGGACGCGAGTTGTCGGGCTTCAAGGAAGAGACTCAGCTATCGTATCGTACGGTGGCAATATCGCGCAATTCGCAGACCATTATTCCTCGCCCCGAGGAGCGTTTTATGGCAGGCGATGTGGTCTCTGTCATATCGCGTCAGGATGCTGTCTCGGAGGTCATGGAGTTTTCGGGTATGCACTCCATCGAGATTAACAATATGATGATTTTGGGTGGTTCGCGAATCGGAGTGCAGATAGCCAAGGCCTTGGAGGATAGTATAAATATCAAGCTCATCGATTACAATGGCGATAAGGCATATCGTTTGGCTGAGGTGTTGGAGCGCACGCTGATTATCAACGAGGATGGCAGAAATACCGAGGCCATGATGGAAGAGGGACTCTCCAATATGGATGCCTTTGTGGCAGTTACGGGTCGTTCGGAGACCAATATTTTGGCATCGATGTTGGCAAAGCGACTTGGTGTGAAGAAGGTTATTGCCGAGGTGGAGAATATGAACTATATAAACTTGGCTGAGAGCATAGGCATCGACACCATCATCAACAAGAAGTTGGTGACGGCTTCCAATATTTTCCGCTTCACGATGTCAACCGATGTGCAGGCCATCAAGTGTCTGACGGGTAGCGATGCGGAGGTTATGGAGTTTATTGCTAAGCCTAATTCGCCGGCAACCAAGAGCCGCATCCGCGACTTGGAATTCCCCGAGGATGCCATTATCGGTGGTGTTGTGAGAGGCGACAAGGCGTTTATTGCTGTTGGAGCAACCGAAATCAAGGCGTACGACAGAGTTGTGGTGTTTGCTATGCGTGGCTCGGTGGGCAAAGTCGGACACTACTTTAATTAGCAGCGGAGACTGAGGTCGGGAGCCAAAAACTTAGCTTTGCTGATAGGGTTGAACTGCGTACCGGATGAGTAATTATAAGTGCCAAGGTTTTTTAGTGTTGGAGAGATGGGATTAAAGGGTAATATTATTAAAGCTACTCTTGCCAACCGATTGCGCCAGATAGATTGGGTGAGACAGAACCCGCTTGCGGTGCAGGAGCGTATGTTCCGCGAGAGGGTTAGCAGTGGGGCATTGACTCAGTTCGCCCACGAGTGGGGCATAACAGGAGCGATGACTCCGGAGAAGTTTGCTCAGCGAGTGCCTGTGTTTGACTATGAAAGGTTTAAGCCCTACATCGAGCGCATGCTCTTGGGCGAGCGAGATGTGGCCTCGAGGGGCAGAGTCAGACGCTTTGCGCGCTCGTCGGGAACCACTTCAGATAGGAGTAAGTATATACCCGTGACGTGGGAGTCGGTGGTGCAAAACCATTCACTCGGTATGCGTGATGTGGCTGCCCTCTATCTGGAGGCTCACCCCACAAGAAACCTGCTCGATGGCGAGATATTGACACTCGGAGGTTCGTGTGAGGTTGAGAATGGAGCATTGATAGGTGATTTGTCGGCAGTAATCTATCGCAGTACTCTGCCGTGGAACCAGCTAACCTGTACTCCCGGGGCGAAGATAGCTCTGGAGAAGGATTTTGATAAGAAGTGCGAACTTATATGTCGCTACTGTTCGAAGATGGATATTCGTTCGTTTGCGGGAGTCCCATCGTGGAATCTCTCACTTATGAGGCGAGTGGTGGAGTATAACAACAAGCGTAACCTTCTCGAGGTTTGGCCCCGCTTGGGGTGCTTTGCTCACGGAGGAGTTTCGTTTGCCCCCTATCGCAGTGCATTCGAGGAGCTGATACCCTCGCCCGATATGTGTTATATGGAGACCTATAACGCTTCGGAGGGGTTCTTTGCGATAGCCGACGATCCGACAAAGGACGATATGTTGCTGATGTTGGACTATGGGACCTATTTGGAGTTCAGACAGGGCAATGAGATTGTGCCGTTAGAGGGAGTGAAGAGGGGAGAGAGCTATGCTTTGATTATCACTTCGAACAATGGACTGTGGCGTTATGAGATTGGCGATGTGGTGACCTTTACCTCGACCGACCCCTATCGCATACGCTTTGCGGGTCGCACCAAGCAGTTTATCAATGTCTTTGGTGAGGAGCTGATGGTCGATAATGTGGAGCAGGCTTTGGCTGATGTGTGTCGTGAACTCGATGTGCAAATCGAGGAGTATAGTGTAGCTCCCAAGTTTATGACTCTTGAGAGTAGAGGTTCGCATCAGTGGGTTGTGGAGTTCAGGGTGCCACCCATCAGCGAGGAGGAGTTCTCTTCGAAGCTCGATAAGAGGCTTCGTGAGCTAAACTCGGACTACGATGCTAAACGCCAATCGACACTTCAGATGTTGGAGCTGGTGACCCTTGAGCCGGGTACGTTCCTCGGATGGCTCAAGTGTACGGGAAAGAACAAGGTGCCACGATTGATGAACGACAGAAGGGTGGTCGAGAGCCTGCTTGCGGGCGTTGAACCCAAGAAGAAGATTGAATAAATAGATGATGAAGCTAAAATAAATAGATAGTTAGAGATGTATATTGCAATAGCCGGAAATATCGGTAGCGGAAAGACTACGCTGACCGAGATTCTTACTAAGAGGTATGGGGCTAAGGCATACTATGAAGAGCCTAACAACCCCTATATTGGCGATTTTTATGAGGATATGATGCGATGGTCGTTCCACCTGCAAATATCGTTCCTCGGTAGTCGCATCGAGCAGACGTTGGATATGCTCAAGGAGAGCGATAGGAAGGATATATTTCAGGATAGAACGATTTATGAGGATGCTCATATCTTTGCCGACAATCTGCACAACATGGGTCTGATGTCAACACGCGACTCGGAGACCTATATGCGCATATTCCACTTGGTGACCAACCTCGTGCCTCAGCCCGATGTGTTGATTTACCTCAAGGCATCGGTCCCTACACTGATTTCGCAAATCAAGAAGCGCGGTCGTGACTACGAGATGAATATCGACGAGGGATATCTGGAGCGTCTGAATGTCAAGTACGAGAATTGGATTAACAACATCTACAAGGGGCGAGTGCTTATTATCGATAAGGATTCGGAGGATTTTGTAGCCAATCCGGATATCATCGACAGAGTATGTAGAGAGTTGGATACCATTAAAGCCTCCCTTAAGTAAAGTGAAACTACCCGAGGCATTTGTGAGGACCACCATCGAAGAGTGGGGCGAGGAGTGGGCAGAGCAACTTTTTGATGCGCTTGCTGAGCCTTCGCCTACTGCCTTGCGCTACCATCCGCTCAAGGAGTGCGAGAGGCTCGATGGCGAAGCTGTGCCTTGGAGCGGGCGGGGCATATACCTCGATGAAAGACCCTCTTTTACGCTCGACCCGCTCTTTCATGCTGGGTGCTACTATGTTCAGGAGGCATCGTCGCAATTTATGGAAAAACTTCTCGAGGGAGAGTCTCGCGAGGGGTTGCGACTGCTCGATATGTGTGCTGCCCCCGGCGGTAAGACAACACTCTATTCGTCGATTCTCGGAGGTGATGGGCTTGTTGTAGCCAATGAGGTGGATAGACGCCGAGTGCAAATCTTGATGGATAATGTCCGTAAGTGGGGCATGGGTAATGTTGTGGTCACCTCGTCTGATGCTTCGAAGTTCGAGGCCCTTGAGGGGTGGTTCGATGTGGTGGCTGTCGATGCTCCATGCTCGGGAGAGGGTATGTTCAGACGACTGCCCCTGTCGCTCGAGGAGTGGAGTCCGAAGGGTGTGGCGCAGTGCAGTGCCTTGCAGCGAGAGATAGTACGCTCGGCGTGGCGTGCGCTCAAGCCCGGGGGATTGATGATTTACAGTACCTGCACATATAACAAAACCGAGGATGAAGGCGCGGTGGAGAGCCTTTTGGAGTTTATCGATGGCGATTGCTGCAAGGTCAAACCTGTTGTAGATGCCGAGAAGTGGGGTGTTGTGATGGGCGAAGTGGGTGAGTTTACCACCTATCGTTTCTTCCCTCACAAGGCTAAGGGCGAGGGTCTGTTTGTGGCTGTGGTGCGCAAGGGTGATGGCAGCTCGGCAGGCAGATTAAAACTTGGCAAGGAGCGTCTGCCAATCACTCCGGTCGATAAACGAGAGTTGGAAGAACTTCAGCGTTGGATTAACCCATCTTCGGAGTATAGTTTCTATCGTGCAGGTGAGACAATATATGGTTGTCGCCTCTCACAACTCGATAATATCAAACTCCTCTCGCAGAAGGTGAGTGTACTCTATTCGGGGGTGGCTATGGGCGAAATATTCAAGGGTAAGCTCAAGCCCGATTGGGCGTTGGCTATGTTTGTAGCACTAAACCGAGAGGCTCTGCACGTGGTAAGCCTCGATTTGGATGGCGCGCTCGGCTACTTGCGTAAGGCTGATGTCGAAGTTGAGGAGTTTAAGGAGGGGTTAAACTTGGTTGAGTATAAGGGTCACCCTCTGGGCTTTGCCAAGCGTATCGGGGCGAGGGTCAACAATGTGTACCCCAACAGTTTGAGAATAGTAAACAAGTAAACAGATATAGTTATGGAATTGACTAAGATGTACTACACGATGGGTGAGGTGTCGGAGATGTTCGACGTTAAGCCTTCGCTGCTCCGCTATTGGGAGGGGCAGTTCTCGGAGCTTAAGCCCAAGAAGAACAAGAAGGGCAACAGACTCTTTACGCCCAAGGATATCGAGTGGCTTAAGTTGATTTACCACCTTGTCAAGGAGCGCGGAATGACCCTCGAGGGTGCGCGCAAGAGCCTCAAGCAGAATAAGTCGGAGATATCAAGAGATAGCGAGCTTCTGGAGCGTCTGCAAAAGGTCAGAGCTTTGCTCGTTGAGGTCAGAGAGGACCTTAAGGCGGGTGAGGATGAGATGATAGTCGAAGGTGACGAGATTTCGGAGACAAAGTTAGGGCAGCAGGTCGAGCCACAGATTGCCGAGGAGCCGATTCGACAGCCGGTCACCGAGGAGCCTAAGGCGGAGTCTAAACCCAAGACAAAGCGTAAGAAGGAGTCCGTTATGGAGCCTTCGCCCCCTGAGCTTATAGCTGTGCCTGTTGAAGAGCCCGAGCAAACTCAGGAGCAGGAGTCTGCCACTGAAGAGCCAAAGCCCATCGATAGTGTGGAGATTAAACCTCAGACGGTTGTCGAGCCTGAGGCGAAAGCTGCAGCTGAACGTCCGGCTCGTCGCACTCGCGCGCGTAAGGAGCGTAAGTCGGTGGATAAGGAGCTATTTGCATTTTACGAACAGTCGCTATTCCAGAGCAGCAATGAAGATTAGAGATTTGGTAGCCGAGATTGAGCGTTTTGCCCCATTGTCGCTCCAAGAGTCGTACGATAATTCGGGACTTGTGGTTGGTCGTGAGGATGATGATGTGCATAAGGCTCTTTTGGCAGTTGATGTTACCGACGAGGTACTCGACGAGGCAGAGCGTGAAGGGTGTGATATAGTCATCACTCACCATCCGATAATTTTTCACCCCTTGAAGCGACTAAACTCGGCAAACTATGTCGAGCGATGTGTCGAGCGGGCAATACGTTCGCGCATAGCACTCTATGCCTGTCACACCAACCTCGATAGCGCACCCGAGGGTATGAGTTGGCGACTTGCCGAAGAGTTGGGCGTCGAGAACCTGCAACTCTTGGAGCCGCGAGCTTCAGACCCGACTTCGGGCTTTGGTGTTGTGGGCGATTTGCCACATCCGGTTGAGCTGGGTGATTACCTTCAGAGAGTGAAGCGTATATTAAATATAGGTGTAGTGCGTCATAGCGCACCCATAGGGCGAGCAATCCGCAGGGTTGCTATCTGCACCGGAGCGGGAGCCTCGCTGATGGGGACAGCCCGAGCTGCGGGGTGTGACTTGTATTTGACAGCCGACCTAAAATATAACGACTTTATGACCCCCGATGGAGCTTTCGTAGTGGCTGATATTGGCCATTTTGAGAGCGAATATTGCGCAATTGACATTTTATTTGATGTTTTATCAAAAAAAATGCTTACCTTTGCGGTTCGCAAGAGTGAACACTCTCGCAATCCGATACAATATTTGGTCTAAACAAATACATAAAATATAATGGCAACAAAGAAAACAGCTGAGGTTGATTACTCGATGCAGGAGAAGATTATTGCTCTTTATGAGCTTCAGAAAATCGACTCGAAAATCGACGATATCAACAAGATAAAGGGTGAGCTTCCTTTGGAGGTTGAAGATCTGGAGGATGAGCTGGCAGGTCTTAAGACCCGAATTGCCAACCTGAATGGCGAGGTTGAAGAGTTCAAGAATCTTACAAATATGCGTCGTCGCGAGGTCGATCAGGCAAAGATTCAAATCGCCAACTATAAGGAGCAGCAGAACAATGTTCGTAACAATCGCGAGTTTGATTCGCTGACCAAAGAGATTGAGTATCAGGAACTTGAGATTGAGCTTGCGGAGAAGCGTCTGCGTGAGTATGCAGCAGGTTCGAAGGCAAAGAAGGTTCAGGTCGAGGAGGCAGAGGCAGCAGCTGCTGAGCGTCAGAAGGATTTGGATGCTAAGCGCGCCGAGCTTGAGAGCATCGAGGCTGAGACTGCAAATCAGGTAGCCGAGCTTACAGCCAAGGGCGATAAGGCTAAAGGTCGTATCGACGAGCGTCTGTTGACCGCCTACAACCGTATTCGCCACAATGTTCGCAACGGTCTTGCTGTGGTGACCGTTAAGCGTGATGCTTGTGGTGGTTGCTTTAACCATATCCCTCCCCAGCGTCAGGCTGAGATTCGTCAGGGTAAGAAGCTCATCGTGTGTGAGTATTGCGGCAGAATTTTGGTGGCTGATAGTGAGGAGTAGAATCTAAAAAACAGATGTCAGGGGTTGTCGGATTTTGACCGACAACCCCTGACTACATTTAATGCTTGCGGTTTTCTTATCTTGTTGTTATAGTTGTATTTATGACTTTGAAAAGTCCTATTTGACGTGGCTGTTGGTCAGGAAAGAAGGATTTTCTATTATAAACTTTATCCCGTTTATTGATTATATTTTTTAGTCTGATAAAGAGTTACTATTTTTGTAGCCGATAAAAAGTTTTTTTCTTGTTTTATGAACTGTTATAAACGACAAATTCTTTTGGCTCTGTCGCTGCTTGTGATGGGTGCTGTGGGGTGTAGTGATAACGATTGCACCGAGCAGATATCCGTGCTTCCGAACGATGAACTGTGTGAGGTGAGGGTGGCAACCAATATGTCTGCTACCCGAACCGCGTTGCTCGAAGATGGGGTGACCACTCGCTGGTCAACGGGCGATAAGATTGCACTCTGGGCAGAGATTGATGATGCTCTTTCGTTAACTGCTCAGAGCTTCCAGCTCTATCTCTATACTGATGAGTATCAGAAGGCATATTTTACGTCGGTGGTGCCTGCTATGCAGTCGGGCAGCTATAACTATTATGGCTGCTATCCCCTGCCCGAGTCGGTAAGCGGCAAGCTCGCAAACTTTACTGTGCCTCAGGTGCAGAATGGCTCAAGCGATTTGAGCAGTGCGATTATGTTGGCGACGCCTGCTGTGGGTGGAGCCTTGACCGATGGGGGCGATGAGCAGGTCGAACTCTCGTTCCGCCACAAGCTCCACGTGCTGAAGATTACTATCCCCGAGTCGAAAAACTATATGGGTGAAGGTATTGACCGTCTGGAGATTACATTCCCTGTTGATGTGGTAGGAGGTGTGTCGCTCGATGTTTCGAATCCCGATGCGGAGTTGACCTTTACCTCGGGCAGCAAAACTCTTGTTATCGACCCCGAAGAGCCTATCGACGAGGGCGATACACTCTATGCTGTCATAGCTCCGGTCGATGCAACGGACGGTGTGATTTCCTTCAAGGGCTACACTGCCGAGCAGGAGACAGAGATGATTTACACCTCGGGTAAGCTCTTCGAGGCAGAGCATACCACCCCCATCAAGCTCTCGATTCCTCACCTTAGAAAGATTACCTATGTCACTTTCTCGATAGGGGAGAACAACCTTGGAGAGGCTCCCACGAGTTTTACCGTCACAGCTCCTTCGGGTGTAACATTCCCCGACGGTAGCAGCTCGAAGAGTTTCCAGACCGACAGCTCGAATAGCTACACGTTTGCATACGAGGGTGAGTGCAACACACTCTCTAACACTGCCTTTACCGTGAATTATGATTCGCCTAATGCTAATGTGACGGGTAGTGTCAGCTTCTCTATTACTCCCTACCGTAGAAATAGCGTCAGCCTTACGGTCCCCTATCTGCTCTATGAAGATTTCAATTCAATCTTAGCCGAGTCGGAGTATTATGGTAACAACGACTACGGTTCGAGTGATAGAAATCAGCCCGGTAAATCGTTGGATGGTGCAATGCCTACAAATGGTTGGAATGCAGCGCGTTATTGGCTTAAGTCGGGTTCGTGTCGAGTAAATGCCCGATATCAGGCAGCTCTTGCGTGGGCATCAACTCACTATGGTCGTCTTGATACACCTCCTCTCAGCCAGTATGGACTCAAGTCGGGGGCTAATGTGAAACTCAAGGTGTGGTTTGACGCAGGAAATTATACTCATAGCAGCAGTACAAATGATGCAGTGAGTGGTTCCTATGCTCATATATCGCTTGCAACTCACACAAATCAGACAAATCCGATTGATGGTATCCCGATGGGTAAGACCAGCTTTTCGAGCGAGTATGACACATCGTTGGCAGATTATGGTACGACCCACTACACCTCCAGTGCAATGCCAAATCAGTATGGCGAAGACGATTTCAATAACAGCTACCCGACACATACGGTTGAAACCGTAACAACTGTCGGCTCATCGACTCGCCTGTGTTTCTATCCCTCAACATCATATTCGAAATTAAGTCTCGGTGCAAATGCCGAGTTTAACTTCTATATCGATAACATCAGGGTCTCGATAGCGCAATAGACAAAAAGATTTATAGAAAAAGTGTGGAGAAATTAAAGAAAACTAAAATTATAAAATTATGAAAAAGAGAGTTTTAGCGTCACTTTTCGCATCGGCAATGATTTTTGCCGCATGTAGCTCGGAGCCTTCGCCTTCGCCTGTTGGCGGTGTCGGTTATGTGAGCTTCGATTGTGAGGCATCTGCCGAGCTTACTCGTGCAGAGTTTACCGTTCCCGAAGTGGGCGACCTCTCGCTCAAAATCGAGGGCGAAGAGTACTCCAAGTCGTGGGACAAGGTATCGTATTTCGTCTCCAAGGAGAATGGTCTGATTATCGGTGACTACACCGCAACCGTAGAGTGGGGTAATCCCGCGGAGGAGGGTCTCGACAAGCCCGCTTATGCCGGTAGTGCCGATTTCTCGATTCAGGCGATGACCACCACCAATGTTCAGATTAAGGCAGAGCTTATCAACTCGCAGGTGAGAGTTGTCTTTACCGATGCCTTCAAGAACTATTTCCACTCTGAGAGCTTTGTGCTTAAGAGTTCGCTCGGCAACGAGTTTGCTGTCGACTCCACAGTCGGTGATACTTTCTTTGTAGCTGTGGGTGAGCTCTCGATTGAGGGTACTGCTCTCAAGCAGAATGATGTTCAGATTGACTTCCCCGCAATGACCTTGCAGGCTGAGGCTCGTACACTCCACACCCTGACCTACGATATGACCACGGCGGGTGGCGCGAAGGTAACCATCACCCTTGACGATACTCTTATCGACGAGCTTACGGTAGATACTGAGCTTAACCCCGAATCATAACAGAGTAAATTACCACGAAATCATAAAGTTTAAGATATGAAAAAGTTATATTCCATATTGACACTTGCTCTTGTAGCTCTCTTTATCAGCTCGTGTAGCAAGGATAGAATCAACTTTGGCGGTGAGGACAAGCCTACCATTGAAGAGTATGGTTATTTGTCGTTTGCCGAGGGTGGTCTGAGTGTTATTACCGACACCGAGGTTGTACGTTCCGGGGCTGTCGATGTCAACACCTTTATCTGCACCATCGTTGACGATTTGAGTGGTGAGACGGTGGTCGATGACTTCACCTATGGTTCTCGCCCCACTGAGCCTATCTCCCTTAAGGTTGGCAGCTATGTGCTGAAAGTAGTATCGGGTGATATCCCCGGTGCCGAGTGGGAGTCGCCCGTCTATGGTGCCGAGCAGGAGTTCTCGATTAAGCCCAAGCAGACCACTACCATCAGCGATGTGAAGTGTAAGCTGATGAATGTTAAGGTTACTATCGGTTACGATGTCGATTTGATGAACCTTCTCGAGGCAGGCTCATATACCGATGTTACTCTTGGCTCAAACAGCCTCAAATTCGACTACACCGAGGCTCGTGCAGGTTATCTGTTGGCTCCCGCAGCCGAGAATATTATGACTATCTCGATGAACCTGAACTATATGGGCAAATCGACCTCTATGTCGGCTGAGATTGCAGGTGTGAAGCCCGGCCAGTGGCGTAACATTACGGTTAATATGCCCCACGCAAACGAGGGTAACGTAATCTTCCAGATTGTTATCGAGACTCTCACTGTTGATCAGGAGGTTGTCGTTGATGTTGCCGAGCTTGTAGCTATGACCGAGGAGGTTATTCCCGATGACCCCATCAAGGATCCTTTGGCTCCCTCCTACACCTTTGCCGGTGGCGACTTGGCTGAGCCTTACTACTTGGCATCCTACATCGACGAGGGTGGCAACTATACCGGTGATGCAACCTTCACCATTACGGCTAACGAGGGTGCAACCATCGCATCGCTGCCCGTTATCATCAGCTCGACCAGCAGTTCTCTGCTTGCTGAGTTTGCCGCTATGGGTATCGATACCGAATTCGACCTTACGACCATCACATCCAACACCTCGTTGCGTCTGTTGGGCTTCAAGTTTGGTAGCAACGTATTGGGTCAGTCGAGCGTAGTATTCGACTTCGCAAACCTTATGACTCTGCTTGCCGACTTCGACGGTACTCACAACTTCACCTTCGAGGCTTTGGATTCCGAGAATCGCTACTCGACAACTACCCTTACGGTTGTTGTGGGCGAGGGCGGAGTGAGCGATCCTTCGATTGTATGGGTTGACCACGATATCAAGCAGGCTTATGCCGTGACCGATGACCTTAAGGTTGTTATCAACGTTACCTCGTCGAAGGGTATCGCACAGCTCTATGTTGATATTATCTCCGACCTGCTCACTAAGGAAGAGCTTGAGAGTGCAAACCTCACTGACCATCTCGACCTTGTTACTCCGGGCGAGTATGAGGGTTCGCTCAACGGTCTTGGCTTCCCCACCGGTGACGATGTGTTGGGCAAGAACGAGCTGACATTTGATATCTCTCCGTTTATGAGTATGCTTCTGCTGGTAGCCGGTGGCGAGACTTGCTACACTAATTTCCAGCTTACTGTAATTGATGCCGAGGGTAACCAGACCGTCGAAACTATTCAGTTGCTTATGAACTAATTAAAAAGGGTACAACGATGAAAAATATATTCAGAATATTCATAGCTTTCGCAGTGATTTGGGCTGCCTCTTGCTCCAATCACGATGAGATTATTGGCTCTTCTTCAGAGCAGGGTACTCTCTCGCTGAAGGTCCTGACCGATACCCGCGCTACGGAGGATGCTCCCGAGTTGAACTATCTGGTGCGCATATACAGCACCGAGGGTTTGATTCGCAAATACACTTCGCTCGACCAGATGCCCGAGAGATTGGCTCTTTTGGCTGGAGAGTATAGCATTAAGGTAGAGGTGGGTACCTCGTCGGTAGCCTCGTTTACCGACCGCTACTATATCGGTGAGCAGACTTTCACCATCACAGCGGGTGTTGACACCCCTGTTGAGGTGGTCTGCAAACTCCAAAATGCGGTTGTGGCTGTTAACTACGATGAGAGTGTTTCGGCTAACCTTGAGGAGGGTTTTGCAACAGTAGTAGCTTTGGGCGATAAGTCGCTAAGCTATACAAACTCTGCTTCGGGCTACTTTATGCCCACCGAGGAGCTTCAGAAGGCTGTGTGGAACTTCAGCGGTACTCACTCGGTAAAGGGTCTGTTGGAGCAGAGTGGCGAGCTAAACTTGGAGTCGGGTAAGCGTTATACGCTCAACTTCAAATATTCGGAGGATGCCCCCGGTTTGTTGGACTTTACAATCTCGGTTGAGGAGCCCTCGCCCGAGGATGATACCATCATCTTCAGTGCTGAGCCAGTGTTCAAATCATCGACTATCGATATTACCGCTATTCAACCTATGGTCGAGGGTTCGTCGGTTGACTTTACCATCGCTTCGCCCAACGCTATCTCGGCTCTGACGGTTGAGATTGGTGGTCAGACCTACGACCTTGCAGGTTCGTCGGTTGAGGGTATTACCGTTGTTAAGAGCGATGAGAAGAATTGGAACGTAAATGTAGCTAAGAGCGCACTTTCGTCGTTGAGCGCAGGTGACCATATCTTGACCTTTGTTGCTACCGACTCTGAGGGTGGCGAGGGCGACCTTGAGCTTCTTGTAGCTCAGGAGGGTATTGTTCCCGCAACCAAGTACGACTTGTGGCTCAACACCACCGAGGCCGAGTATTGGGACTTCGGTAGCGATGTTAATGTTGAGATTCAGGTTAGCTGCGACGATGGTGAGTGGAAGAGCTACCCCGCTGAGAATGTGGGCAATGGCTGCTACTTGCTCAAAGTTCAGCCCGAGTGGACGGAGGGCGTTAGCGTAGGTGGAGAGAAGATTTACAAGATTAACAAGAATACGGGTATCTTCGCTAATCATACCTATAAGCTTCGCGTTGTGAAGGATGGCTCTGAGATTGGAAGTGCCGGCAGCTTTACCACCACTACCACCCAGACTATTCCTAATGCCGATATGGAGGATAGCTCACTTACCTGCTTCAGCGGCTCGAGTGCAAATGCTACATTCTGGGGCAGTGGTAACCAAAATTTTGCAACCCTCTGCGTGCAGTCTACTTTCTCGGGTATGGGTGGCTCGGCTTGTGCCAAGTTGCAGTCGTCAGCTCCTATGAGCATGTTGGCATCGGGTAACCTCTTTGTCGGCACATTCGATATGGTCGGTATGTCGGGTACGGTAAACTTTGGTGTGAATTACGATTGGCAGGCTCGTCCTCGTGCATTGCGCTTTAAGTATCATGCAACAGTGGGCACGGTTGATGTTGCAACATTCCCCGATTCAAGTGGCAGCACTCCTCTTAATAAGGGTGATCAGGATAAGGCTCGTGTCTATGCCATTATCGCCGACTGGACGTCGCGTCCTGCTGTGACGGCGGGTTCGGCAGCTCCTATCGGTTGCTTCGACCCCGAGGCGAGAAGTCAGATGCCTCAGGGTAAGATTATCGCCGTAGCCTCCATCTACATCGATAAGACGACCGAGGGTAGCAGTATGATTACTGTTGACGATGTCGAGTTCCAGTACTACGACAAGATTACCAAGCCTTCGTCGGCTTACACAATGACCATACAGTGTACCAATAGTGCCTATGGCGACTATATGTGTGGTTGCTCGTCGAATGTGATGTATATCGACGACTTCGAGTGGGTTTACTAACCCGTTGAATCATAGTTTCTGTGTCGGGAACTGCTTATGCGGCTCCCGACGCGGAAACTAAATAAGCTTAATAAGAACCATTCTGCTCATTATGAGTAAATTATTACCATTATCACTACTCCTTGTGGCACTGATTCTTCCTGTCGGAAGTCTTATGGCTCAGGAGCTAAGTGTGGCTGAAAGTCGTGATACTCTGACCGTAAATCAGCGTCGCCAGATGCGAGGTCTGAGTGCGCGAAATAATGATTTTGTCCCCAAAGGTCAGTGGATTTTTGGCGGAACAGCATCCTACTCAACCCACGCCAACGACAGCTACAACTTTCTGATTGTAGAGGATATAAATTCGGATGGCTACTCGGTCAAGGCGAGTCCCTTTGTGGCTTATGCCATCAAGAAGAATATGGCAATCGGTGCCAGATTTATCTATTCGCGCTCGTTGTTGAATATGGACACTATGGGTGTGTCTATGGGTGATGAAGATACGGGTGTAAATATTACCATCGATGGCTACTACGTGTTGCGCCACAGCTACGAAGGAGCCGTAGTATGGCGTAACTACATACCTTTGGGACAGAGCAAGCGTTTTGCACTCTTTACCGATGTGCAGCTTGCTGCCGGTGGCATACAAGGTAAGTATGCCGAGGGTCAACCCGTCAGAGGGACCTACGAAAAGGGCTACTCTTTAGGACTTGGCGTGACACCCGGTATTGTGGCTTTTGCAACTAATAATATGGCTGTCGAGGTTACTGTTGGAGTGATGGGCATATCCTATTCACACCTCGATCAGGTACATAATCAGGTTACCTATGGTGAACGCTCGACCAGCAATATGAGCTTCAAAATCAATATCTTATCGGTGGGTCTTGGCTTTGCCTTCTACCTCTAAGCACTAAGACTATAAGACTATGAGAAAAGTGTTAACTCTTATATCTGCATTCCTGCTACCTGCAATGGTGTGGGCGCAGAGTGTCGAGCAGTCTGAGGCTCAGACCACACCGACCAATCAATCCCTCGAGCTTCAGTCCATTCAGCCCGACTCGTCGGCAGTGGACAGGACCATGGTCGAGGGTAGTGGCTCAATTGCACAACTCTACCATACAGCGACGTTAACCTCACAGACCGATACACTTGCCAAGAGTCGTTTTCTGCCTACGCGTCGTCGTATAGACCGCCGTGTGGAGAAGAATAGCTTTGTCTATAAAGGCGAGGTTATCATGGGTCTTACCGTGTCCTATGGTACACTCTCGAGCGAGGATACCGACTTTTTGTTGGTGCTTGAGAATATAGACGCCGATGGTCATATTGTCAGCGTCAAGCCCTATATAAGTTATGCATATCGCAATAATCAATCTGTCGGTGTGCGTTTCGGCTATAACAATATGAAGGGCGAGATTGGTAACTTAGGTTTCAACCTTGGTGAGCAGAACGACCTCTCGGGGTCGCTTCAGGATATGGGTTTTGTTAGCGAGAACTTCTCGTTTGGCCTGTTCCATCGCTCCTATGTGGGTCTCGACCCCAAGGGCAGATTCGGATTGTTTGCCGAACTTGAGGCTACGGTTCAGACAGGAACATCGGATTTCCACTATATGTCCGGCGACGAAGTTAAGACCACCAACAGCAAGAATTTCAAGGCAAAGCTCTCGTTCAACCCGGGTGTTGCGGTTTATGTATTCCCCAACGTTTGTGCCACACTTTCGTTTGGCTTGGGCGGCATAAAGTACTCTAAGGTTACGCAGCGCGATGAGCTGGGTAATAAGGTTGGTTCGCGCGAGGCGTCGAATATGAGTTTCCGCCTCAATTTGGCTGATATCAACCTCGGTTTCACCCTCCATTTATGGGATAAGAAAAAGAAGTAGGCTATGAGATTTTTCAATATTTTTGTTAAGCATATTTTTTCTTTTGCGCTGGCTGTTTTCGCACTCGGCTGCATAGAGAATGATATTCCCTATCCCGTAGAGGAGATTGAGATTGTCTCGATTCAGGGCGAGGGTTTTACCCTTGCACCCAACGCTATCAATCGCCAGAATCGCAGTGTCACACTCTCGCTCGGCGAGCAGACTGACATACGTCGTGTGAAGATTACATCGGTTGAGTTGTCAAACCCCTCGGCTGAGTCGAGTGTCGATTTGGTTGGCGAATTTGACCTGCGTACACCCCTTCAGACCACACTTTCGCTCTATCAGGATTATCTTTGGACAATAGTTGCCGAGCAGAACATACCTCGCAGCTTCACTGTCGAAGGCCAGATAGGTGCTACAGAGTGGGACTATGAGAACCATATTGCTCGCGCCTTTGTCCCCGAGGAAGGAGTTGACCTTACCAACATCAAGATCACTTCGCTTAAACTCGGCCCCGAAGGTATAACTACGATGACCCCATCTGCCGAGGAGCTTACCTCGTTTGAGAGTGTGCGTTATGTGGATATCTGCTACCATGGGGATATCAGGGAGCGTTGGTATCTGTATGTGATACCTACCGAAGTTACTGTGTCGCTTACGGCTGCCGATGCGTGGAGTCGCGTGATATGGCTCGAGGGTAGTGGTAAGAGTGGCTCGAAGATGGGCTTCCGCTATCGCTTGGCGGGTGAGCAGGAGTGGATTGAGGTTCCCGATGTGGAGATTCAGGGCGGAGTGTTCAAGGCTCGCCTTGCTGCCGTGGAGCAGACCTCGTATGAAGTGGTGGCGTATTGCGACGAGGATAGCTCGGTTGTAAGAACAGTTACTACCGACCCCATTGCCATATTGCCCAATTGTGGTCTAGAAGAGTGGTCAACCATTGACGATATCATCTACCCCTATCTTGCCGATGCCGACCCCTTCTGGGGTACGGGTAATGTCGGTGCAAGTGTGGCAGGTGCAACCCTCACCGACAAGAATAGCGATGTACGCCCCGGTTCGGAGGGTATCTATTCGGCACGCCTCGTGTCGAGGTATGCCAATGTCGCAGGTATCGGTAAGTTTGCTGCCGGAAATATCTATACCGGAACCTATGTGAAGAATGTGGGAACCAATGGTGTGATTACCTTTGGCAGACCATTCGAGTTGCGTCCTACGGCACTTCGTGCGTGGATTAAGTATAACTGTGGTGCCGTTGACCGCATCAAGGGACTTCCTGCAGGCTCCACGCTCAAGGAGGGTGATCCCGACTTCGGTGTTGTCTATATCGCCCTTGGTACGTGGACCAAAGAGGAGTATGGCGTTACCACCGAGCGTGATGGTTCGCTGGTAATGTATGGCAATAGCTCAAGCCCCATCTGTATCGATACGCGCTACGAGTCGTCGTTCTTCGACCCTTATAGCAAGGATGTTGTTGGCTATGGAGAGTTGCTTTTGGACTATTCTATCGAGGATTGGACCCAAGTAACCATCCCCATCAACTATGTGGCAACCGATATTCGCCCCACACATATCGTTGTGGTATTCTCCTCTTCGCGTTATGGCGATTACTTTACAGGCTCGACCAAGAGTGTGATGTTTGTGGATGATGTAGAGTTGCTCTATGACTAATACTTGATTTGTCGTAGGTTGCGGACAAAGAATAGGTGTGATTCAACCAAAATAGAATCACACCTATTCTCTTGGTAATGATGCAAAAATCGGTAATGATGCCAAAAATGGCGCTTGGATAAAAATATAAGTGCTTGTATATTTGGGAATTACAGCGATATTTTAGAGATTAGTAGAAATCGGTTTCTACTAATCTCTATTCAGAAAGAATTGAGGTATGTTGGCGAGGAACACATCCCTTTCGCGCAACTCGGAGCTGTGGGCAATAAGCTCCTTGAGCGATATGTCACCGATGATATAGTTGCACTCTTGGCTCGAATACTGTTCGTGAATCTTCTCGAAAGGCAGAATCTCGGGTATGGGAGTTGACTCATAGCGCGCATAAATCTTCAGCACGATATCGGTGGTATAGTGCGCCCTATCGACAAAGTTACGCTTCTTATATTCGTAACGGTAGTCGTGCAGACGAGCCATAATATCGCTCAGGATAGAGGATGCTGTGGGCAATGAGCCGGCACCCTTGCCGAACATAAATTGACGGTCGTAGCACTCGCCACGTATAACTACGCCATTGTATTCGTCATCAACCGAATAGATATACTTGTTTTTGGTCACAAACTCGGGCATCACGAACATTGTGAAGTGCTGGTCGCTAACCTTCACGACTTGAGCCACGAGCTTGATTTTCACGCTCTTTTCGCGTGCATATCGGATATCCGAATCGTGGATGGTCGATATGCCGTAGGTGAAGATATCCTTGGGATTGACATACTCGCCCAGAGCATGAACAGTGATGATTACCAACTTGAAGAGCGAATCGTAACCCTCGATATCGAACGAGGGGTCGCTCTCGGCAAAACCCAACTCCTGGGCTTGGCGCAGTGCCTCATCGTAGGGGCATTGGTGGTCGAAGACACGCGAGAGTATGTAGTTTGACGAGCCGTTAAGAATACCTTTGACCTCCAAGAGCAGGTCGTTGTCGTAATACTCCTCGAGGTTGCGGATAACGGGAATCGAGCCGCACGACGAGGCGTCGTAAAGCAGCGAAGCGTCATACTTCTGTTGCAGTTCCATCATCTCGGGCATATTGTTCGCCAGCATCGCCTTATTTGCCGAAACTACCGACTTGCCACGCTCCAAAGCTCCCTTTACTATACGGTATGAGGCATCTGCCTTATCTACTACCTCGACTATCAGGTTAATCTCAGGGTTGTTGAGTATCTCCTGCTCATCGTCGGTCAGCAGACCATCTTCGACCTGAATTGCGCGAGGCTTACTCAGGTCGCGTACGCATATCTTTACAATCTCGGCATCGGCATTTCGAGCCTTCTTCAGAACCTGATAGACACCTTGTCCTACCACGCCGAAACCGAATAGACCAATCTTAACTCTACTCATTGCTTGTTGTTGAAAAAATTACTACTTAGGTATTAAGAATCTGGGGCTTTGCATGGTGAGCAATAGCCCCTGTAATTGAAAATCTCAGAGCGGTTTTACTCCTCGCGCACACACCTGAGCTGCATGCCGTTGGCTCTGGCAGAGGCCATCGACTGATAAAGCTCTGAGTCTGCCACATTGTCGGTGTCGAGTTCGAAATACATAGCTCGCGACTCGTTGTAGTCCTTGCTCTCGCCACTCCAATAATAGCCAATCCATGGTGAAGGAGTGGTGGATTGATTGACGTTGGTAATCAGACCGTTAAGCCACGAGCGACGTCCTGCACCCATAAAGAAACTCTCCCACTCGCCATCGGTGAGCATAAAGCCATATTGAGCCTCCAACGACTCAAGGTCGTTAAGCGGGCTTGCGATTTTCAGTTCGTTGAAATTGTCGGCTACTCTCCAACCTTTGGGACAGGGGTCGTAAAGCGTCTTGGAGTCTTTGGACCACAGTTTATCATCGTGACCAAAGTGCCAATCATAGTCCGACTCCTCGTTGCCCAAAATGTAGCTCAGGGGGTTAGCCAAGGCATACTCCATATTGCCGGTCTGGGGCGTGGACTCCACATAGTCGATATAGAGAATCTTCGAACTGTTTGAGGGGTAGAGATATGCATCCTTAGATGAAGCGCAGTTGTAGCTTGCCGGACCGATAAACGGGGTGGGACGCCCCCACTGGTAATAGGTGCCGTAGTTGCTCAAAATCTCGCTACTCTTGCTCTTAGGCTCGGCATACGCCGAACCGAGGTTGCGGTCCATATAGCGACCCTTTGCTTCGGGCTTAGAGCTGGTAATCCACAGATGCCAACTCCAAATAATCTCGTCGTTTTGGTCGCGGGCAACCAAGAGGGCATTTCCGGGGATAAGTTCTCCGTCGTCGTTGCTGTTGACGTGGAAGCTGGTATGCTCCTCACCGTGAGAGCGAATCGAGGTTATCAACTCGCCCGGACTTTGCCACAGCAGTTCGACCTTTGTGGCGGAGAGTTTCTCTTCCGACTCGCCACGATAGCCGGTGTTAATCAGATAGCTGCAATCTGCCTGAGAGATTACGTAGCAGTTGGAACGCTCCGAACTTAAGTCTATGGGAGTTTCGATCGACATATAGAGGTTTTTCGATGCGCTCTGTGCTGTGGAGGAGATAACGATGATTGTAGCCGTACCCTTATCGACAGCATCCTCGTTGTCGGCGTCGGGAGCTGTTACGGTGATGGTACGCCTCTGGAAGTTTGCCTCCACCTTCCAACCCTCGGGTATGTTGTTTACGTGTACTCGCTCGGCGGATGTGCAGGAGAAGGTTATACTCTGCTGCTCGGAGTAGTCGCTCATATATATCGACTCGCTCTGCAAGTCGAGAGTAGGCACAACAATCTCATAATCGTCTTTGCACGAAGTGATAGTTATAAGACATAGTGTGGCTACTATCAACGATTTAGCTATATGTGTAATGATACTTTTCATTGTCGGATAAAAGTTACTATGTTAAACAAAATTTGCGCAAATATACCAAAAGAGCCTTAAAAACTCAAAACTTATAACGAAAAAGTTGGTAAATTAGTTTTAGAAAGTTACGCTTGTCCACTGATGCTGAATATATTTTGAGAGATTTTTTTCGTTATTTTATGAAAAATAGCTACCTTTGCCACCATATAGTATATTTATTGTATGAAGATAGCACTTGCTCAATTAAATTATACGGTTGGCGATATCGATGGTAACGCCTCGAAAATCATCGACGCTATTCAACAAGCCAAGCAGGAAGGGGCTGATTTAGTGATTTTTGCCGAGCAGGCAATCAGCGGCACACCCTGCTTCGATCTTCTGAGAAAATCTACATTTTTGGAGAGCTGCGAGGATGCTCTGGTAGAGATTGCATCCTTCTGCGACGGTATAGCCGCACTAATCGGTCTGCCTGTGCTAACCGCTAAGGGTACGGTCAGTGCAGCTGCGCTTGTTCAGGACCGTCAGGTGTTGCGTTATGTGGGTAAGAAACATATCTCGGCGCGTCGCGAGATGGGATTTCTCAACTCGGGTCGTGGCTATGAGTATGCAACAATCAAGGGCAGAAAGGTGGCGATTGTCGTGGGTGACGACCTGAGCCACATCCGCGATTTGGACAAGAGTGTCGATACCATCATCAGTATCAATGCCCGCAAGTATGGCAAAGGTCTGTTGACCTATCGCTACGAGATGATGCATAAGCTCGCCTACGTCGAGGGTAAGGAACTGGTTATTGTTAATCAGGTTGGCGGCTCCACCGAGATTGTCTATGATGGAACTTCGGGTGTGCTGAACAACCGTGGAGAGTTGGTACTGTTGCTCAAGAGTTTCGAGGAGGATTTCCAGATTTACGACACCGAAAAGAGAGATATCCTTTGCGAGGGTATTCCCTACGACTCGACCGACCGTACACGTCTTGTTTATGAGGCTGCACGTCTGGGCTTGAAGGATTTCTTCCGCAAGAATGGCTACACAAAGGCCTCTATTGGTCTTTCGGGCGGTATCGACTCGGCAGTTGTGGCTTGTCTGGCAGCCGATGCTTTGGGTAAAGAGAACGTGAGGGCGTTGCTTATGCCGTCGCAATTCTCGTCAGACCACTCGGTCGAGGATGCAAAGTTGCTTGCCGAGCGTCTGGGTATAGAGTATAACGTGGTTCCCATAACCGAGATTTATAAGAGTGTTGTCGATACCTTGAAGCCTGTGATTGGTGGTACGGAGTTCGACTTTACGGAGGAGAATATACAGCCTCGTATTCGTACCATTATGTTGATGGCTCTTCAGAACAAGAGTGGCTATGTGCTCCTGAACTCGTCGAACAAGAGCGAGAATGCACTCGGTTGGTGCGCATTGTATGGTGATACCGCAGGTGCATTCAGTCCCACGGGCGACCTCTATAAGACCGAGATGTATGACGTGGCACGATATATAAATCGCACCTTTGGTGATGTTATCCCTGAGAATATATTGAACAAGGAGCCCTCGTCAGAGCTTCGTCCCAATCAGAAAGATAGCGACGTGTTGCCCCCATACGAGGTGGTGGATGCTATTCTGAATCGTATGATTGAGCAAGGTCAGCACCGCGAGGAGATTATCAATGCCGGATTCGACTCGGAGGTTGTCGAGAGAATACACTCGATGATTGTGCGCAACGAGAAGAAACGCTATCAGTTCCCTCCCGTATTGCGCCTTTCGAGATGTGCTTTCGGTCACGAGCGTCTGATGCCGCTCACCAGCAAGTGGGGCGACTAACAAATCGTGGACTTTGGCTGAGATTAGACATAGAGGAGAGATTCGCGAGGTAGGCACTGGGGTAGTCAGGGTGGCTATCGTTGCTTCGGGTGCTTGTCACAGTTGCAGGGCTCGCCAATTTTGTGGCATGAGCGAGAGTCAGGAGAAGATTATAGAGGTGGCAGTCGATAGCTCCGAGGAGCAGTATGCTGTGGGAGATGTGGTTCAGGTTGCCGAGCAGCAGAGTATGGCCTTTAGGGCTGTGGCAATAGCATACGTGGGTGCGCTTGTGGTGCTGTTGGTGGTGCTGATGGTGAGCTTGGAGCTTGGTTTGAGTGAGGCTCTCTCGGCGGGATTGAGCCTGCTGGGTATTGCACTCTACTACTTTGTGGTCTATCTCAATAGGAACAGAATAAAGAGAACAATAAATTTTACAATAACAAAAAGCTGATGGAAAATTTACTACTTATCACCATCCTTACGCTCTGTGCGTTGGGCGTACTCTCTGCCGTGATACTCTATTTCGTGGCACAGAAGTTCAAGGTGGAGGAGGATCCCCGCATCGACGATGTGGAGAAGATGTTGCCCGGAGCAAACTGTGGAGGATGTGGCTTTGCCGGTTGTAGAGGTATGGCTGAGGCATTGGTCAAGAGAGATGATATCTCGAAGCTCTATTGTCCGGTAGGTGGTGCCGACTGCATGAAGCAGTGTGCAGAGTATCTGGGTAAGCAGGCACCCGAGAAGGAGCCTCAGGTGGCAACGGTTCGTTGTGGCGGTACTTGCGAGAAGCGTCCCCGCACAAATGTATTCGACGGCGCACGCTCTTGTTCGGTGGCATCGCAGCTCTATGCCGGTGAGACAGCTTGTGCCTATGGCTGTTTGGGCCTTGGCGATTGTGTGAGTGTTTGTCAGTTTGACGCCATACATCTCAACACCGAGACCGGCTTGGTCGAGGTCAATCCCGATAAATGTACGGCATGTGGAGCCTGTGTGACGGCTTGTCCCAAGCACATCATTGAGCTTAGAAAGAAGTGGCCCAAGAATCGTGCGGTCTTTGTGAGCTGTGTTTCGAAGGAGAAGGGTGCTTCGGTGATGAAGGCTTGCAAGGCGGGATGTATCGGTTGCGGAAAGTGTGTCAAGGTATGTGCTTTTGAGGCTATACGTCTGGAGAATAATTTGGCATTTATCGACTCGACCAAGTGTAAGCTCTGTCGCAAGTGTGTGAATGAGTGTCCTACGGGAGCTATCAAGCTCGTAGGTATGGAGCCTCTGCCCAAGGAGCCTAAGGTTGCCCCTGCACCCAAGCCCGCTGTCGAGCAGAAGAGTGAATAGTGTAAGAGAAAAAAAGAAGTAGGAGTAAAGATATGAAAACTTTTCCTTTAGGCGGTGTCCATCCGTCGGATAATAAGTTGAGCAAAGAGGTGGCAATCGAGCAGTTGCCTCTGCCCGAAGTGGTCAGCCTCCCCCTTGCACAACATATTGGCGCACCTGCAATAGCAAAGGTGGCTAAGGGTGATAAGGTTCTCACCGGTCAGTTGGTGGCCGAGGCAGCAGGTTTTGTTTCCGCAAATATCCACTCGCCCATCTCAGGAACTGTTATGTCGGTGGATATGGCAGAGAATGGTCAGGGTATGCGCCAGATGATGATAACCATCAAACGCGAGGGCGACGAGTGGGTCGATACTATCGATCGTTCGAAGAACCTCAAGCGTGACTGCTCGCTTAGCCCCGAGCAGATTATCGCAAAGATTAAGGATGCCGGCATTGTCGGTATGGGCGGCGCTACGTTCCCCACACACGTAAAGCTCTCTGTCCCTCCCGGAAAGAAGGCAGAGTACCTTATTATAAATGGTGTGGAGTGCGAACCCTACCTGACTTCCGACCATAGAACAATGCTCGAGAGAGGTGAGGAGCTGATGATTGGTGTTCAAATTCTGATGAAGGCTCTCAAGGTCGATAAGGCATTTATCGGTATCGAGAATAATAAGCCCGATGCAATAGCTAACCTTGCAAAACTCTCGCAAACCCAACTCGGAGTGAAGGTCGTACCTCTGAAGGTGCAGTATCCTCAGGGTGGTGAGAAGCAACTCATAGCAGCCGTAACAGGTCGTCAGGTGCCTCCTCCTCCCGCACTTCCGATAGATGTGGGTGCGGTTGTGTGCAACGCATCGACCGCAGTAGCTGTATATGAGGCCGTTCAGAAGAACAAGCCCCTTATCGAGCGAGTTGTGACCATTACGGGCAAGAGTGTATCGACACCCAAAAACCTGCTCACACGTATCGGTACCCCCATCGACTCGCTTATCGAGGCGGCTGGTGGTCTGCCCGAGGATACGGGCAAGGTGGTAAATGGTGGCCCGATGATGGGTCGCGCAATGGTTAACCTCCACTCGCCTGTAACAAAGGGTTGCTCGGGTATAACCGTCATCTCTGATAAGGAGGCTAAGCGACTGCCCAGCTCGGAGTGTATCAAGTGTTCGAAGTGTGTGTGGGCGTGCCCTATGGGTCTTGAGCCTTATCTGATATCGAAGATGGCTCAGCGTAGAAAGTGGGATGTGGTCGAGGTGAATCGCATTACCGATTGCATAGAGTGTGGCTGTTGCCAATTTACCTGCCCTGCAAATCTGCCCCTGTTGGACTATGTACGTCTGGGTAAACATACTGTGATGGGAATGATTCGCGCACGTCAGGTGGCTGCCGACCCCAAGAAGTAAACTGTTGATAAAAAGAGAAAAAATATAAGTTATGGCTAACAAAAGACTTTTAGTTTCTCCCTCGCCTCACGTTCACAGCGCAGAATCGACTCAGAAGATTATGCGCGATGTGATAATCGCTCTGCTGCCCGCTTTGGCAGTATCAACGTGGGTCTTTGGATTGAAGGTGCTGCTGCTGACTGCCGTTGCCATTGTGAGTTGTGTCGGCGTAGAGTGGCTTATTCAGAAGTATATGGTTAAGGGCGAGCCGACTATCAGCAACCTTTCGGCTGTTGTGACCGGTATGTTGCTTTCATTTAACCTTCCGGTGACTGCCCCTTGGTGGATTGTCGTTATAGGCTCCATTATCGCTATCGGTGTGGCGAAGATGTCGTTTGGAGGTTTGGGTAAGAACCCCTTCAACCCCGCGTTGGTGGGTCGTGTATTCCTGCTCATTGCCTATCCCGTGCAGATGACTTCGTTTACGACCGACGCTTTTACGGGTGCAACCCCCTTGGCAGTTGCCAAGTTACAAGGCTTCGAGGCTTTGGGCTACGATATGGGGTCGATATTCATCGGTAACATCCCCGGCTCGTTTGGCGAGGTGTCGGCTCTGGCTCTGCTCGTGGGCTTTGCCTACCTGCTTTGGCGCAAGGTTATCAGATGGCATATCCCCGTATTTGTGTTGGGTACCATGGCTCTGTTTGCCTTTGTGGTAGCTTTATCTAAGGGTATGAGCGCAGAGGATATCTTCATCTATCCCTTCTTCCATCTGATGGCAGGTGGTGCTATTCTTGGTGCTGTCTATATGGCAACAGACTATTCGACTTCACCTATGAGTAAGCGCGGAATGATTATCTACGCAGTGGGTATTGGTCTTATCACGATGCTCATACGTCTGTGGGGTTCGTATCCCGAGGGTATGTCATTCGCTATTCTGCTGATGAATGCCGTAACCCCGCTTATCAACAAGTATGTGAAACCCATCCGCTTCGGCTTAAAGTAAGGAGGTAGAGGTATGAAAAGTACACTTTCAAATATGATTATCGTACTCTTCACGATTACACTTTTGGCTTCGGCAGGTGTAGGAGGAGTATATATGTTGACTGCCGAGCCTATTGCTCAGGCAGAGTTGGCTGCCGAGGAGCAGGCACTGAAAATGGTGCTGCCTGATTTTGATGCAACCACTGCCCAGCAGGTAGAGATCGACCAACTGCCCGTTGTGGTGAATACTGCAACCCTTAATGGCGAGGTGGTAGGTTATGCCGTAAAAAGTTCGACCAACAGTGGCTTTAATGGCGAGATAGTTCTGATGGTTGGATTCGACAAGGAGGGAAAGATTCTCAATGTCAACGTAATCAAACAGGCTGAGACTCCGGGTCTTGGTACAAAGATGGCAGACGAGGGTAATCCTCTGCTTGAGGGCGTGAAGGGTAAGAACCCCTCGCAGTCGAATCTCAAAGTTACGAAGGATGGTGGAGAGGTCGAGGCTCTGACGGCTGCAACAATCTCGTCGCGTGCCTACTTGGATGCGATTGCACGTGCCTACAACGCATATAACAGTGTGGCAAAGCCCGAAAACTCGACTGATGTTATGACGGGTGCTACTCAGACTCAAGATGCCGAGAATCCTAAGGATGATACCCAAACTCAAGTGAGCGATGCTCAGGAAGGAGGTCAAAATGAATAGTAGAATGCAAACACTTGTTGGTGGTATTATTAAGAATAACCCCACCTTTGTATTGATATTGGGTATGTGTCCCACGTTGGGTACTACCACATCGGCGATTAACGGTTTGGGAATGGGTGTTGCTACCATGTCGGTACTCATAATGTCCAATTTCGTTATTTCGCTTATCAAGAACCTTATTCCCGACAAGGTGCGTATCCCCGCATTTATCGTGGTTATCGCCTCGTTTGTGACAATCATCGAGTTGTTGATGAAGGCATATATGCCCCCTTTGTATGCAACTCTCGGAGTATTTATTCCCCTGATTGTTGTGAACTGTATTATCTTGGGTCGTGCCGAGGCTTTTGCATCAAAGAATGGTGCTTTGGACTCTGCACTCGATGGTTTGGGTATCGGTCTGGGCTTCACTCTCTCGCTTACGACCATCGGTTCGGTACGCGAGATTTTGGGTAGCGGTTCGATTTTCGGCTTGCAGCTCGGAATCAGCGACTATACCGCCCTTACTTTTGTGTTGGCTCCCGGAGCATTCTTCGTGTTGGGCTATCTGATGGTATTGTTTAACAAATATCTCAAGAAGTAGTTATGGATCAGGTGTCATATTTTGCAATTATCATTGGTGCCATCTTCGTAAATAATGTTGTGCTGGCACAGTTCCTCGGTATCTGCCCCTTCCTCGGTGTTTCGTCGAAGGTTGAAACCTCGATAGGTATGGGTGCCGCCGTTACATTCGTCATGGCTCTCACTGCTGTTGTGGCGTGGTCGTTACAAACCTTTGTGCTTCGTCCCTTCGGCATCGAATTTATGCAGACCATTGTCTTTATCTTGGTCATTGCAGCTCTGGTTCAGATGGTTGAGATTATCCTCAAGAAGGTTTCACCCTCGCTCTATCAGGCATTGGGTATCTTCTTGCCGCTGATTACCACCAACTGTGCTGTGCTTGGTGTGGCTATCCTTATGATTCAGAAGGAGTTCTCGCTGCTTCAGAGCGTCACTTACTCGGTATCTATCGCACTCGGCTTTGCGCTGGCTTTGGTTATCTTCGCAGGTATCAGAGAGCGTTTGGAGTTTGAAGAGGTGCCCAAGGCTCTGCGCGGTACGCCTATCGCACTTATCACAGCCGGTATCTTGGCTATGGCATTTATGGGCTTCTCGGGCTTGGATAAGGTGTTGTAGTGTATCAAGTGAAAGAAAACAAATACTAATACTAACAAATCAAATTTAAAACCCAATTATATACTTGAATATACCAAATCGGTAATAAAATCATTCTCCTTGTATATAATTATAATATCTAACAAAAATGTCCTCCAATCATACGAAAGGAGGACTTAAAATATCAAATGATACATATTATATCAATCTACGGCCAATAGATTTTTCGTGATATCAATATCTACATTTAGATATTTGTAATCACAATGTAACCTTTCTACATATCTAATGATTGTGCTATTAGAATAACAATGTTCTTTACCACTTTCATTGTAACAATATGATGCAAGGTGATTTATCGGTATCTGGAATCTCTCATATTTACCGATTAAGGATTCAAGAATCCCAACAAAGAAATTAAACCTATCCATAGTAGTTCAATTTTTATGGCACGACAAATATACTACAATTTTGGATAGAAAGCAAATTCCAAATTTGCTTGCCCCATCTGATTCTTTTCAGGTGGGGTTTATTTATATCCCAATATCAACAAATCAAATCCTTGATACTTAGGATAAACTACAATGGCGGCGA
>CAZFQU010000006.1:0-45226 GCA_964521245.1 uncultured Alistipes sp.
TGGGAAATATCAAATATATGTCCCATCCGTGGCTCACTTCGTTAGCACACAATTTCCCCAGCCTAAAATCAAAAAACACTCTCGCTTCGGGAGGTTGTGATTAAGAAATTTAGGGAATCACAACCTTTGCTGCGCATATTTTTACCCCAAGGAGCGATAATTCTAAATATTATTTATAACTTTGCAAGGTTATGGAGAATTTTATTGTCAGTGCAAGAAAGTATCGTCCTGCAACCTTTGAGTCGGTAGTGGGGCAGAAGCATATAACATCGACCCTGCGCAATGCCATAGAGCGTGGCCAGCTGGCTCACGCCTATCTGTTTTGTGGTCCGAGAGGTGTGGGTAAGACCACCTGTGCGCGTATCTTTGCCAAGGCAATAAATTGTCTGGATGCCTCGGGGTCAGAGGCATGTAACAATTGCGAGTCGTGTCGCAGTTTCAACGAGTCTCGTTCGCTCAACATTCACGAGTTGGATGCCGCATCGAACAACTCGGTAGAGGATATTCGCAAGCTCATTGAGCAGGTGAGGGTTATACCCCAGATAGGTCGTTACTCGGTCTTTATCATCGACGAGGTGCATATGCTCTCTTCGGCAGCTTTCAACGCCTTTCTCAAGACCCTCGAGGAGCCTCCCAAACACGCTATATTTATCCTTGCCACAACCGAAAAGCATAAGATTATACCCACCATTCTCTCTCGCTGTCAGGTCTATGATTTCAATAGAATCAGAGTTGAGGATGCGGTGGAGTACTTGCGCTATATAGCATCGTCGGAGGGTGTTCAGAGCGATGATGAGTCGCTGAACCTCATAGCACAAAAGGCTGATGGCGGTATGCGCGATGCACTCTCGATGTTCGATAAGGCTGTCTCGTTTTGTGGCGAGCAGTTGCGCTATCAAGAGGTTGCCAAGACCCTCAACGTGTTGGACTACGACACCTATTTCGCTCTTGTCGAGCGACTCTTCATGGGCAACTATACCGACTCGCTGTTGGATTTCGATGCAGTACTCTCGCGTGGCTTCTCGCCCCAGACCTTTGTAGGCGGTTTGAACAAGCATCTGAGAGATTTACTCGTGGCAAAGAGTCCCCAGACACGACCTCTGCTCGAGATGACAGGCTCGCTGCTGGAGCGTTATGGCGAACAGGCTGAGCGTTGTGACGTGGGAATGCTATTCCAAGCCATAGATATAATCACCGACTTGGATGGTAAACTTAGACTATCGTCGAATCAGAGATTGTTGGTTGAGCTGGGACTGATGAAGATTTGCGGTCTCGGTCAAAAAAAAAATGGTGACACCCCAACCTTAGTCCCACAACCCCATTCCCTACCCCCGTTAACATCGGGTGGTCAACCCTCGCTTGCAACACAAGGGGCAGCACAAGGAACGGTTAAGGAAATAGCTCAGGGAGCGGTCAAAGGGGCGGCGCAAGGGGCGGTTCAAGGAGCAGTTAAGGAGGTGGCTCGGGAAGCTGTCAAAGGAGCGGCACAAGTGGCAGTGCAGAGTGGTGCGACTCAGCACTCCTCTCAGTCACAGCAACCCCAACCCACCGAGAGGCAACCTGTATCAAGAGCTACATCCTCGCCACTATTTTCCATAACTTCGGCAATGAACTCCTCGTCTGTTGAGACACAGACTCAGACTCAGCAAGTCTCAGAGTCTGTGGAGCAACGCCAAAAGCTGCTCGAGGAGAATCGTAGCAGGATTGTGCAGATGATAGCCAAGTTGCGCCCACGCTTTGCCTCGGCATTGGAGAGTCTGACGATTCATCAGGCAACGCTTAAGTTGGTTGTCCCCTCGCACGATTTGGGCGACGAGTTGTTGCGCTCGAAGACCGAACTGCTGACCCGAATCAAGGAGCTATGCTCCATACAGGGTTCCTTGGAGCTTGAGGTGGTGGTAAACGAGCAGATTCGCCCATCGCTACCCATACGTCTTGAGGAGCGATATGCCTTTCTTTTGCAGCGTAATCCTGCCCTCGCAGAGCTAAAAGCGAGTCTCGACCTCGAGCCTGAAAGCTAAAAAAGGCGAAAAGTTGTGATTGACAATGCAAAATTGGGCAGAAATAGAGTAAGAAAAATAGTAATAAGATAAAAATAATTAGGTATGGCAATTAAGAATTTTGTTGAGGAGCTTGAGTGGCGTGGTATGATTCATACCATTATGCCCGGAGCCAAAGAACAGTTGGAGAAGGAGATGACTACGGCATATCTGGGTATTGATCCCACAGCCGACTCGTTACATATAGGTCACCTTGTGGGAGTAATGATTCTCAAGCACTTTCAGATGTGCGGACACCGCCCCTTGGCATTGGTGGGTGGTGCTACGGGTATGATTGGCGACCCGAGTGGTAAGTCGCAGGAGCGTAACCTCTTGGACGAGGCTACACTGCGTCACAATCAGGAGGCTATCAAGCGTCAGCTTGCAAAACTCTTGGATTTCGACTCCGACCAGCCCAATGCTGCACGCTTGGTGAACAACTACGACTGGATGAAGGAGTTCTCGTTCTTGGACTTCATCCGCGATATCGGTAAGCTCATCACCGTAAACTATATGATGGCCAAGGATTCGGTCAAGAAGCGTTTCAATGGCGAGGGTGACGGTATGTCATTTACGGAGTTTACTTACCAGTTGGTGCAGGGCTACGACTTCCTCTACCTCTATCAGAACTATGGCTGCAAGGTGCAGCTCGGAGGTTCGGACCAGTGGGGCAACATCACCACCGGAACTGAGCTTATTCGCCGCAAGCTCGATGGTGAGGCATACGCCATCACCTGTCCTCTGATTACCAAGGCCGATGGTACAAAGTTTGGTAAGACCGAGAGTGGTAATGTGTGGCTCGATGCTCGCTACACCTCGCCCTACAAGTTCTATCAGTTCTGGCTTAATGTGAGCGACGAGGATGCTAAGCGATATATCAAGATATTCACCCTGCTCGACCGCCAGACCATCGAGGAGCTTATTTCGCAACACGACGAGGCTCCCCACTTGCGTCTGTTGCAGAAGCGTTTGGCTGAGGAGATTACCACGATGATTCACTCGCGCGAGGAGTATGAGAAGGCTGTCGAGGCATCGCAAATTCTCTTCGGTGGTGCAACATCGGAGGCTCTGCGCCAGCTCGACGAGCAGACCCTTTTGCAGGTCTTTGAGGGTGTGCCTCAGTTCTCGGTTTCGAAGACCGATTTGGGTATGAGTTTCATCGACCTGTGCGCCGAATTTACTAAGATATTCCCCTCGAAGGGTGAGTGCCGTAAGATGGTTCAGGGCGGTGGCGTATCGCTCAACAAGGAGAAGGTGCAGGATGCGCAGCGCGCCATAACCGACGAGGATTTGATTGCGGGCAAGTATCTGCTTGTGCAGCGCGGTAAGAAGAATTATTACTTGGTTACCGTTCAATAATAAAAGGTCTTGCTATGCAGTATCGCATCGAGCTTTCGGGAATGGAGTTCAGAGCATTCCACGGCTGCTACGACTTGGAGCAGAAGGTGGGCAATCGCTTTCGTGTAGATTTGGTAATCTACACCGAGCTGGGCGATATAGCCCAGAGCGACGATGTGTCGCGTGCGGTGAACTATCTTACCGTCTATGAGACCACGCGTGAGGTTATGAGCCGTACCCGACGCACCATAGAGTCTGTGGCGAAGGATATTATCGACACCCTTAAGAGGCGTTTTGAGGCTATCGAGAGGGTAGAGTGCAGAGTGTCGAAGTTGGCTCCTCCTCTGGGCGGAAAGGTGCAAAAGGTGAGCGTAGTGTTGGAATATTAACTGTTGTTAGCTGATTTTATGGAACAGAAAAGAGCGAATTTCGCCGGAAAATTGAGTGCGGTGCTTGTTGCTGCCGGTAGTGCTGTCGGATTGGGTAACATTTGGCGTTTCCCGTCGTTGGCAGCGGATAATGGAGGTGGAGCCTTCCTGATTGTCTATCTTTTGTGTGTGCTGCTGCTGGGCCTGCCACTGCTGCTGGCCGAGTTCTCGGTGGGTCGCTCCACACAGCTGGGTGCTGTGGGTGCATACCGCACTCTCAAGCGTGGTTGGGGCTTTGTCGGCTATTTCGGAGTTCTGGCAGCCTTCCTGCTTTTGGGCTTCTACTATGTGGTCTCGGGTTGGACTTTGGAGTATTTCGTGCAGTCGCTTACAGGCTCCCTCTCGGAGCTATCGACCATCGAGGAGTATCGCTCGGCATTCGACACATTTAAGGTTAACCCTTGGAAACCCCTGCTCTTTGCATGGGCGTTTGTGCTGATTACCCACTTTGTTATCGCACAGGGTGTGCAGAAGGGTATCGAGAAGGCTTCGAATATATTGATGCCCCTGCTCTTTGTCATACTCTTTGCTATGGCTATCAATTCGATTCTTATGCCCGGTGGCAGCGAGGGTCTTAAGTTCTTCTTTACTCCCGACTTCTCGGCCATCACCCCCAAGACGGTGCTGATGGCCATGGGTCAGGCATTCTTCTCGCTCTCTATCGGTATGGGATGTATGGTTACCTATGCCTCCTATTTCAATCGCCAGACCAATCTCAAGACTACTGCTGTGCAGGTTCTCTCGCTCGATACTATGGTGGCTATCGTGGCAGGTGTTATCATCTTCCCAGCAGCCTTCAGTGTGGGTCTGTTCAACGCAGGTGAGACCCCTATGGCAGGTCCCGGTCTGATATTTATCACACTGCCTGCCATCTTCAACTCCCTGCCCCTGTCGATGCTCTGGTCGGCAATATTCTTCCTGCTGGTTATCGTGGCAGCACTCACCTCCACAATATCGATTCACGAGGTGGTGGCAGCCTATCTGAACGAGGAGCTTAAACTCAAGCGCAAATGGGCAAATTGGCTCTCCACAGCCGGTATGTTTGTGTTGGCAACACTCGCCTCGCTCTCATTTAGTGAGCTTAGCGGAGTCAAGGTTTTTGGTCTGACCTTCTTCGACCTCTTCGACTATGTGACCTCTAATCTGCTGCTGCCCATCGGTGGTCTTTTGACAAGTATTTTCGTGGGTTGGTTCTTGGACAAGAGTTTCCTTCAGAAGGAGCTTACCAATGATGGCAAGCTCAGTGGCAGAATTGTCCCCATCATCAGATTTATGCTCCGCTGGGTTTGTCCGCTTATAGTGTTGGCTATATTCCTCGACAGCCTCGGCATAATATAGCTAAAGGTGAAAAAATGTCACGCCATCCGCATTTTTGTCGGGTGGCGTGTTGTTTTTGTCACCTCATCAACTGCCAATATCTGCCACAAATTCAGTCCGACGAGAGTGGCAAGAGAATTGCTGCCTTGAGGGATAAAAACAATAAAGACTATGAATACCAACACACTAACTATCAAGGCGCAGCAGGCTTTGCAAGATGCTGCCCTTTTGGCATCAGGCTCCGGTCAGCAGGCTGTCGAGCCGTTGCACCTGCTCTCAGAACTCCTCAAGGAGGATGATTCGCTCTCGGTATATCTTCTAGGCAGGGTGGGTGTTAATGCAAAGTCTCTTAGAAGTCAAGTACAGAGTGCTTTGTCACGCCTGCCGAAAGTCTCAGGAGGTGGCAGCAGCTACTTCTCTCAGGATATGACCCGCACCATTCAGCATGCGGTAGATTTTACATCGGAGTTTGGCGATAAGTATGCCTCGGTGGAACATTTGCTTCTGGCACTTGTTGACCTTCGTGGCGAGGCCTCGACTCTGCTCAAGGGAGCCGGAGTCACCACCTCTGAACTTAAGGAGGCTGTCAAGGAGTTTAGACGCGGCTCGACACTCGACTCGCAAACTTCGGAAAAAGAGTTCAATGCCTTGGGTAAGTATGCCATAAACCTCAACGAAATGGCACGCAGCGGTAAGCTCGACCCCGTAATCGGGCGCGACGAGGAGATACGCAGAGTGTTGCAAATCCTCTCGCGTCGCACGAAAAACAACCCTATACTCGTGGGTGAGGCAGGTGTGGGTAAGACCGCCATTGCCGAGGGTATTGCCCACCGTATAGTGGATGGCGATGTGCCCGAAAACCTCAAGCAGAAGCTAATCTTCTCGCTCGATATGGGCGCGCTCATTGCAGGAGCCAAGTATCAGGGCGAGTTTGAGGAGCGATTGAAGGCTGTGGTGCAGGAGGTTGTAGCCTCGGATGGCGATATATTGCTCTTTATCGACGAGATACACACTTTGGTTGGTGCGGGCAAGTCGTCGGGTGCGATGGATGCAGCAAACATCCTCAAGCCTGCGCTTGCACGTGGCGAGTTGCGTACCATCGGAGCAACGACCCTCGACGAGTATCAAAAATATTTCGAGCAGGATAAGGCTTTGGAGCGACGATTCCAGAAGGTTATGATTGACGAGCCTGCACGCGAGGATGCAATATCCATCCTCCGAGGACTCAAAGAGCGTTATGAGAGCCACCACAAGGTCAGAATAAAGGATGAGGCTATTGTGGCAGCGGTCGAACTCTCCACACGCTACATTACCTCGCGCTTCCTGCCTGATAAGGCTATCGACCTTGTCGATGAGGCAGCATCGCGCCTAAGACTCGAGATGAACTCCGTACCCGAAGAGATTGATACTTTGGATAGACGTGTGCGTCAACTTGAGATTGAGCGAGAGGCTATACGTCGCGAGAAGGACGAAGAGCGACTCGAGAGGTTGAATCTCGAGATTGACGAGCTGAAGGCAAAGGTTTCGCAGATGAGGGCAAAGTGGCAGAGCCAGCGCGATGTGATTCGCCACATACAAGAGTACAAAGACCAAATCGAGCAGCTTAAGATTCAGGCGCAACAAGCGGAGCGTCAAGGCGACTATGGCCGTGTGGCAGAATTGCGTTATGGCAAGATTGTTCAGGCACAGCAAAAGGTGGAGGCTCTCACCGAGGAGTTTAGCCTGCTCTCGTCTCAGGACTTGATGATTAAAGAGGAGGTGGGTGCAGAAGATATAGCCGAAGTGGTGTCGCGTTGGACAGGTATTCCCGTGAGCCGTTTGTTGGCATCCGAGCGCGAAAAACTACTCAATATGGAGCGCGAGTTGCATCAAAGGGTTGTGGGTCAGGATGAGGCTATCTCTGCCATATCCGATGCTGTTCGCCGTTCGCGAGCAGGTCTGAGCGACTCACACCGCCCCATAGGCTCGTTCATATTCCTCGGCACAACGGGTGTGGGCAAGACCGAGCTGGCAAAGGCTCTGGCTGAATTTCTCTTCAACGACGATCGTATGCTCACGCGTATCGATATGTCGGAGTATCAGGAGCGTCATTCCGTATCGCGCTTGGTGGGTGCGCCTCCGGGATATGTGGGCTACGACGAGGGTGGTCAGCTCACCGAGGCTGTAAGACGTAAGCCCTACTCGGTGGTGCTGCTCGACGAGATTGAAAAGGCTCACCCCGACGTCTTTAACATCCTATTGCAGCTGCTCGACGATGGTCGTCTGACCGATAATAAGGGTCGTACGGTGGACTTCAGCAACACTATAATTATTATGACCTCGAATATGGGTTCGCACCTTATTCAAGAGCGATTTGCCCAAAGCTACGATGGCGGAGCAATATCTCAGGCAGTGCTTGACTCACTCAAGGATGAGGTTATGGAGCTTCTGAGACGAGAGCTAAAACCTGAGTTCCTGAATCGTGTTGACGAGATTGTGATGTTCGAGCCGCTGAGTCGTGACGATGTGGAGCAGATAGTCGATATTCAACTCCGTGGCATTAAGCGTATGCTCTCGGAGGTGGGTGTCGAACTTGAGTGCAGCCCCTCGGCACGCAAGCTGCTTGCCCGAATGGGTTATGACCCGCTCTATGGCGCACGCCCCATAAAGCGAGCTTTGCAGCGCAATCTCCTTAACCGCCTCTCGCGCAGCATACTCGCCGCTCAGGTCGATAAGTCGCGCCCGATTATAGTTGATTCTCAGGGCGATGATTTAGTGATTAGGAATTAGCTCACATTGAACTTTCTGGCGGAGAAGCGATAGTAGGGGGTGGATAAAACTCCCGACAAATAGAGGACCTGTCTTTACAAACTTTTGGTTGTGAAGGTCCTCTATTTTAGTTTGTTGAATAGAGATGACTCACCAAGACTACACTCCCTGCCACCCGACTCAAAGGTGTAGAGCAGACGGTCGGCAGAGATGTAGTAGCTACGTGTAGCAACGGAGAATTTTATGCAGTAGGTGTCGCTGTCTGCCAACTCATCGATTGACTGAAAGGCGGTGTTGATATAGTTCTTCAAGGAGCTGCGGTGGCGTATGATATTGGCAACATAGCCCATAAAGGAGTATTGCCAGCAACTCTTGGTCGATAGCTCGGCATAGATGGTCATTATATTATATACGAGTTGTCGGGCCTTGTCGTTGCTGCTCCCGAGCTGGCTCGATGTCTGTTCGAAATCGAACCTTGAGGTGGAGGACTTGTCGGCAATAATTTCCTCCACGATTAAAAGTGCCTTGTCAAACAACTCCTGACTGATGCCCCCCTTGCCATACTTCAGAAGCAGCAGGTAGAGCGTTTTTGCCTGTGGTGCAGACTCTATTCGTATGGGGCGCAGCTCCAACTCGCGCAACCTGAACTCGTACTCTGCCGAGATACTTATCGAGCTGAGAACCCTCGCCTCGGAGCTTAGGTAGTCGTAGAGTATGCGGTGATAGCCCTCGTAGCAGAGTGCCTGTCGGGGTTTGCTGAGCATATCGCTGAATCTGAGCAGACGCTCTATTGCACAATCCGAGGTGTCGATACAGAGAAAATCGACACTCTTGCTCAGTTTCTCGTCGTCGTCAAGCAGATAACCCTCGTGAATCTTTATCATGATATGGCTACGGAAGCCAATCTGCTCGGGCGAAATGTGATAGCGCGAGCAAACTATCTTATAGAGCATCGGTATATCCAACTTGCCGAGTATCTGGGCAAGGTTAGTAATCTTGTGGTGGTCGCCTGCCGGTGAGATAAACTCCATGGAGCGTCTTAGCAGGTCGAAATTCGACTCTCCATCACCACTTGTCCAACTCTCGAACAGCTCGCTAATCACGGTGGGCAGATAGAACAGACTCAGCTGAGCATCACCCAGAATCTTGCTTATGAGCAGATAGTTGTACCTGTCGTCGAGTATTTTGTGGGTAGCGGGGCAGTAGCTCTGCTCGAGGTAGATTGCCTGATTTGATGGCACCTCGCTCTGGCAACCTGTCGTGGAGATAATCCTATACCACGAGCCATGCTCCTGACTGAGCGCAAGCTTAAGCGATGTGAAGAGCCTATTCTCGTTGTGGTCGATGTTCTTATCGATGCCTATGATAGATTCTGCGATTTGCAGAGCCTCCTCGCGCTGTTGGGCAGGTAGCTGACCTATGAGCCTTACAGCCTGCTCGAGCGATATGTAGTGTATCATATCAAGCTCTTCGGTAGCAATGCCGCAACTGCGTTGCAACTCGCTCAAGAGAGCAACCTCGCCTTGGTCTATTCGCCCATCAGCCTTGACCAGCTCGACTGCAACCTTGAAAATGGCTCGTTTGTATATGTCATCTACCTTTAGATTCATAGATAAATCAGGTATTACCCCTGCCCCCAACATTCACCAAAAGCTATCCTCTTAAAAAATAGGGGCTATCCATACTCTAAGTCGGACAGCCCCTATCTGTGATTATTTACTGCTATTTGCGTGCCTCCTTAGCCTCGATAGTCTCGGTTGCGTGAGGAACCTTCATCAGACGCTCTTTAGGAATGAGCTTGCCCGATGTTTTGCATATACCATAGGTCTTGTTCTCGATGCGAATCAATGCCATCTCGAGATTGCGAATGAACTTCATCTGGTGAGCTGCCAAACGCTCGTTCTCCTCCTTTGAGAGGGTGGTTGCTCCCTCCTCCAAAACCTTGAAAGTGGGAGAGGTATCCTCCGTTCCGTTTGACGATGCGTGGGTGATGGTTGCACGTAACATCTCATAATCGGCACGGGCATTTGCTAACTTCTTTAAGATAAGCTCCTTAAACTCAGCGAGTTCCGCGTCGTTGTATCTTGTCTTTTCCATCTCTGCCATATCACACTTGGTTTTTACGTTTATACGAAATTAAGCATAATTTTCGAAACTGCCAAATATTATGCAAAAAAAGAGATAAAAAGTAATAAAGGAATGAAAGCTCACGCCTTTATTACTTTTTATCTCTTTCGGAGAGTGGCGAAGACTCTACACCAACGATTAGTACATATTATCGTACATACTCTGGCTCTTGTCGTACTTAAGGTCGGAGAGCGACGATGCCTTTACACCAATATTGAAGCTCCAGCTCTTGTGGTAGCCGAATGGAATCCATTGGAAAGACATCTGCCAGCAGTGCAGGTCGCGCGTTATGGATATTGACGAGGTGGTTAGCTTGCGTTCCATAATATCATAACCACCTTGGAACGTGATACCCATCTTTGGTGTGATGTTTAGCGAGCCATTGAAACCTATGGTTTGCGTGACATTCTTCTTATATCCCGTTGTTCCGTTGTTGGTGTAACTTATCGAGTAGTTGACCGTATAGTTGAATCCGAGGTTCCACGGCAGTGAGAAGTCGTAGTAGGATTGAGCCATATACTGCCTTCTGAGTACGGGGTCCATCTGACCATAGGGGTCGTAGAACGGGTTCATATACTCGGGCGGTATGGAGTTGATATCGTTCATTGCGGGTTGAGAACGGTCCTCACGCGACTTGAAGGTGTAACCAAACGACCATCCGGTCGAAACCACACGACCCGGGAAAAAGAGTTTGTTTATGCGCTTACCCTCGGGAGTCACACGATAGGGGTCCAAGGTCATCGAGAGGTTGAGTCCGAAGTTGCCAAAGAGGGTTGTGCGGAACGAAATGGGGATGTTAGACAGACCCATAGAGTCGGCAACAAAGTTGTACGAACCGCTCAGACGCAACTCGTCGATAAGTTTAATCTTTTTTATGCCCGATGTGTCGCGCTTACTCAGCACCTTAATCTCGAGGTTTTGCGAAAGAGAGAAGGTCATCGATGCCGACTCCTTGCCCGAGGGTACGCCATAGGCATTGTCCGAGAAGGGCGAATAGACCTGATAACGACCAGTCGAGTCGCTCTGCACCACCTTGTAGTAACCATAGGAGAGTCGGGTGAAGTCGGGGGCATAGGAGACACCCACAGTTGGAGTTATGGTGTGGCGTACGGCCTGCAACTTCTGCTGACGATTCTTGTTCTTTGCCTGATATGTTCCGTAGATTGTAGTCGAGGCATTGAGGCTGGTGTTGTAGTTGTAGAGTCGCCAGAAACCATATTGAGGGTCGAGATAATCGACCTGATTGGTTATGGGATTCCACTCTCTCTCCTGCTTGCGGAAGTACCACTTCTCGGTGTAGTTGAACGAAGGCGAGATGTTGATGTAGTTGAAGAGGTTGAACGACGCCGAGATGGGAATGGAGTGTTCCATACCGTGCTTCATCTTGTCGAAAGCCTCTTGGGTGAATATCTCCGACTCCTTGGCTGTGATGGAGTTGGTCATCTTCAGAGAGTATTGAGCCGAAATCTTCTCGTACCAGCGAGCCTTGCCCATCGCCTCTTTACGTTTGAAGGGGTAGAAACGGGCTACGTTGAACACGATGGTAGGCAAGGTTACCGATATGGTTTGATTCTGCGAGTTTTGAGAGATTGCCATATTGGCAGAGAGCGAGAAGGGGGTGCCTGCCCAATTCTTCGAGTAGGAGATTGTCGAGTTGGTCTGCGTAGCCAAAATGTCGTTAAGGGTGGTTGCTGAGTACTTGCTGTAACCCGAGGTGGCAAAGTTTACCGATGCCGAGAATGTAGAACCCGGGTTTGCTTTGGGGTCCTGCTGGTGGGTCCACTGAAGTTTGAAGTTACTCTGCTTGATGAAGTCGGGTTCGCCCTTTTCGCCGGTCTTGATGTTCGAGAATTGGAAGTTGAGGTTGCCCGAGAATTTGTATCGCTTCATATAGCGTGAGGTGGCAGAAGCCTCCCACGAACCTAATGTATAGATACCACCGCGAATGGCAAGGTCAACATAGTCGCCAAAGGTGAAGTAATAACCCAAATCGCGGATGAAAAATCCCTTCGAGAACTCCTCACCAAAGGTAGGCATCAGAATACCCGACTTGGGTCCCGAGCTGATGGGGAAGAAGCCCTCGGGGAGCATCAGCGGATAGATGGGTACATCCTCCATGACCAGATATGCCGGACCGGTAATAACCTTCTTGCCGGGGATAACTTTGGCTTTGGTCATCGCCAAATAGAAGTGGGGGTGATCGGTCTGGTCGCAAGTGGTATATTTACCATCGGAGATGTTGATGGTGTTGTCTTTCATCTTCTTGACGTGTCCGCCCACTAACCATCCATCGCCCTCCTGAGTGGCTACACCCTTGATTTTAGCCTTTCCGGAGTTTATGTTATAGGTGATGGTGTCCATGTTGTAGGTGGCACCACCCTGAAGGAAAGTGGGACGTGTGGGGGTATATACACCATCCACCGTGTCGGGCTTGCCGTATGCGTAAATCTCCTTGGTGGTCATATCCATACGCATAAAATCGGCCTTCAGGTTCATATCCTGATAGGTGATATCGCCCTCGTTATAGACGTAAACCTTCTTGTTGCGCACATCATAAACGAGCGAGTCCTTGTTCTTACCGGTGATAATATCCTCCAGACCTGTACCTGATGATGAGCTGCGACGAGGTGTGCTGTCGCGTCTGAGAGTGTCGTTGCTTCTTTGGGCAGAGTCGGTGCGGGTGCGAATCAGCGAGTCGATATTTGCCGAGAAGAGCGAGTCACGCTCCTTAGCCTCCATCTGGCTGCGCTGCTCTCTGAGCTTGCTGCGACGCTCACGACGCGACTCCTCTGTCGAGATTGCACTGTCCGTCTTGCTGACCTCTTCCAAAGAGCTTATGCTGTCTTGTAGCAGATACTCTCGAAGCTCGATCGAGTAGTTACGACCGAGCAGAGCCTGTCCGAAAAGTAGCAAAATGGCTACCGAAAGGAGATATTTTGTTCTATGTTGCTTCAAAATTTCAAAAAAAAATGTAACTTTGCCGACGTTGTCGGCAAAAACGCCGAGAGTTGACTATTTGTCACTCTCCCCCGTTTTTTACGCGCCGGCAAATATAGCTAAAAAATTGCAGATAGATGAAATTTCTCGCCATTTTTACCCTCAATAGAGTACATTTTGTACTCCTTTTGTCGATTTTGCTCGGTTTGGCAACATCGACCAATATTTGTGCGCAGGGTCAAGGTGGGATTGGAGTGGTTGTCATAGATGCCGGTCACGGTGGTACAAAGTATCCGGGAGCAACCTATGGCGGATATATGGAGAAGGATATAAATTTGCAGATAGCTCTCAAACTCGGCGCACTGCTCAAAGAGCAAATGCCTGAGCTGAAGGTTATCTATACGCGAACCACCGACAAGCAATTCTCCTCGGAGCTTAATGCCGACCTCCAAGCACGAGCCGATATAGCCAATCGTGCCGAGGCAGACCTCTTTATCTCGATTCACGCCAACGCTGCTCGCTCCACGGCAGCCTATGGGTTTGAAACCTTGGTGATGGGTGAGGGCGAGAAGGAGACACGTCTGAACGAGGGCGCGCTATATGCCAACAATCGCGAGGAGCTTATCGATATGTCGGATGAGCGTACGGCAGCCATTGTCAGAGCATATATCCAAAATCTTCAGTTCACCTATGGCGAGTATAGCGAAGCCATGGCACGCCTAATGCAGCGTAATTACAGTGTTAAAGGCTACCACGACAGAGGCGTAAAACCTCGCCCCCTGAAGGTGCTGTATGCTACTGATATGCCCTCGGTGTTGACCGAGGTGGGATTTATGTCTAACCCTGCCGATTTGAAGCGTATGACCTCCAAGTCGGGTCAGGCAGAGATTGCCCAAGCAATGTGTGATGCCGTGAAGGAGTACTCGAAACACGTCGAGAAGTTGCGACTCGGTGAGCAGAAGAGTCTCCAGACCGCTCAGCTTTCGCAACCCGAGACTGTGGCGTCGTCTCAGTCCTCGGAGTCTAAGCTCCAGAGCGGCTTTACCATTCAGCTTATGGCATCGCCCGAGAAGGTGGAGTTGGATAGTGAGCGGTTCAAAGGGTATAAGGGTCGTGTGAGGGAGTACACGGCTTCGGGCAGATATTGCTATAAGTATTGCTATGGCGAGTTCAAAAGCCGCGCCGAGGCTCAGAACGAATTGACAAAAGTTAGAGAGAGTGTAAAGGATGCCTTCATCGTCAGATTTGAGGGTAGCAGAATAAAGTAGAAAAGAGAAAAAACATAAGTTATGAAAAGAGAAGTGAAAATAGGAGTCTTTGCTGTGGCAATGATTCTTTCGATGTGGGCAGGTATTCGCTTTTTGAGCGGTATCGATATTTTTAGTCGCAATGTTGACTACTATGCCTACTATGAGCAGGTCCCCGGGGTGCAGGAGGCAGCTCCCGTATTGCTTAGGGGCGTTAAGATTGGTACTATCACCGAGATTAAGTTCGACCCTGCAACCGATTCGTTGGTTGCTCTGCGTCTGACCATCAAGAAGAAGTATCGATTGCCTGTGGATTCGAGGGCTAAGTTGGCAAGCGGCTCGCTGATGGGCGGAAAGGAGATTCAGATAGAGTATGGCTCCTCGTCAGAGTTTTTGCAGAGCGGCGATGAAATCCTCACCGAGACCAGTGGCGATATGATGCAGATGGCACTCTCGGAGCTGGACTTCTTTAAGCAGAAGATAGGTTCGCTCACCGACGAGTTGACAGCCACTTTGGAGAGTGTTCACGGTGTGGTTGACGATAATGCCAACAGCATCGAAAGCCTGTTGTGGCACCTTAGCTCCATCTCGACAAACATAGACCACATACTCACCTCCGAGAAAGAGGGGTTGAGGGGTGCAGTACGAGGCATCTCGGAGTTCTCTTCGACTCTTGGCGAGAATGCCGAGCGTATGGACCAGATGATGGGTAACCTCGCACTCTTTAGCGATAAGCTCGCTAAGTCTGATTTGGTCGAGAATCTGGAGAGTACCCTTGGCGAGCTTAATGATGTGATGGCTAAAATCGAGTCGGGAGAAGGTACTCTGGGTCATTTGCTCTCCGACGAGGAGTTGTATGCTCAGCTTACAGATGCCAGCACCAATCTGTCGGCATTGCTTGCCGACCTTAAGGAGAATCCCGGCAGATATGTTCATATCTCGGTCTTTGGCGCAAACGAAGAGCGTCAGGCAGAGCGTGCTGCACGCAAAGCCGAGAAGCAGGAGCAGAAGCGTCTGAAGGATTCACTTCGCAGCGTTAAGTAACTCAATTGTAGAAAACAAAGCAATAGAGGCTGCTGACGCAATTGTCGGGCAGCCTCAAGCTATTGATAAAGAGATGATTTATCCATCTAATTTTGAACAGAAAATAGGTTTCGACCGCATCAGGCGACAGGTTGCACAGATGTGTACGATGCACTCCTCTCAAGAGCGCCTGTCGGCTCAGCTTTTCACTACCGATAGTGCTGAGATTGAGCTGAGGTTGCAACACGCCGACGAGATGAGAACAATACTCATCTTGGAGCGCGAGTTCCCCGATTCGGAGTTTTGCGATATAGACCAGATTGTGGCTAAGATTGGTGTCGAGGGGTCGTTCCTCGATACGGGTGAGGTTGTTACTTTACTTAAGGCCCTCAGTTCGGTAGGCGATGTGGTGGAGTTTATCCAGAGTCGTGGCGAGGAGAGCTATCCCGCACTTTGGAGACTCACTTCGGGGGTTGACTCCTTCCCCGATATTGTCCGAGCGATAGATAATATTATTGACCGTTTTGGCGAGGTTAAGGATAGTGCCTCGCCCGAGCTACAACAGATACGCCGCTCCATACGCGAAAGAGAGGGACGAGCCGCAAAGCGTCTGCAAGAGGTGCTTCAGAACGCAAAGAAGGCGGGATATGTCGATGCCGACGCTACACTCTCGGTCAGAGATGGCAGAACGGTAATCCCCGTCTCGGCAGCCAATAAACGCAAATTGCAGGGATTTATTCACGATGAGTCGGCTACGGGTAAGACCTTCTATGTGGAGCCTGTCGAGGTGGTTGAGATAAATAACGAACTCAAGGAGTTGGAGTATGCCGAGCGCAGAGAGATTGTGCGAATACTGACTCTCTTTACCGAAACACTCCGCCCGCGCACAGAGGAACTCGCGAGGGCTGAGGAGTGCCTCTCGGAATTGGATATGATTCGAGCAAAGGCTCGTTGGGCTGTGGATAATATGGGTGGTAAGCCCATTATCTCGACCGACGACAGATTGCTACTCAGAAGAGCCAGACACCCGCTCTTGGCTCAGACACTCAAGGCTCAGGGCAAAGAGGTTGTGCCGCTGGATTTGGAACTCGACTCGCACAAACATCTGTTGGTGATATCGGGACCCAATGCCGGCGGAAAGTCGGTTTGTCTAAAGACTATGGGTATTGTGCAGTATATGTTCCAATGCGGCTTTTTGGTGCCAGCATTGGAAAATTCGGAGTTGCCAATATTCGACTCCATATTTATTGATATCGGCGATGAGCAATCTATCGACGATGACCTTTCGACCTACTCCTCGCACCTGAAGAATATGAAGGCTATGCTTCAGGGGGCATCGAAACGAACCCTTGTGCTGATTGACGAGTTCGGTTCGGGTACCGAGCCTATAATTGGTGGAGCCATTGCCGAGTCGATACTCGAGAGGTTGCTCGAGAAGGGATGCTACGGAGTTATCACTACACACTATGCCAATATAAAGTACTATGCCTCCAATACGGATGGTATAGCCAATGGTGCGATGATGTTCGATGTGCAGAATATTCGCCCCCTGTTTCGTCTCGAGATAGGCAAGCCCGGCAGTTCGTTTGCCGTGGAGATTGCCCGTAAGATAGGTCTTCCCGAGGATATCATCCGTCGTGCGGGAGATAAGGCGGGTAACGACCACATAAATCTCGAAAAGCAGTTGCGCGAGATAGCGCGCGACAAGCACTATTGGGAGCAGAAGCGTGACAGAATACGCCTCACGGATAGACGTGTCGAGGAGCTTGAGCAGAACTATGCCGAGCAACTTCAGCGCATACGTCAGGAGCGTCAGGAGATACTCCGTAAGGCTAAGGAGGAGGCAAAGCAGGTGCTTGCCGAGGCTAATAAGCGAATCGAAAGTACCATCAAGGAGATACGCGAGGCACAAGCCGAGAAGGAACTTACGCGAATGATACGTCGCGAGTTTGAGGATTTCCGCGAACAGGTGGAGGGTATGGACCGTGAGGATAGCTCGCGCTCGGAGGCGGTAGCACGCGAGATGGAGAAAATTGAGCGTAGGCGTCAGCGTCGTCAGGAGCGCAAGGAGCAGCGCGGTGAAGTTCAGGTGCAGAATCAACCTAAGCCCTCTCCCAAGCCCGTTGAGGTGAAGGTCGGCTCGAAGGTTAAACTCTTGGGTCAGGAGATTGCCGGCGAGGTGCGCTCGGTGAAGGGAAAGAGAGCAGAGGTGGCATTTGGTCAGATACTTACGACAGTCGAGGTGAGCAAACTTCAGGTGGTGTCGAGTAATGAGTATCGTGAGGCTACACGTCCGGTGGCTCCGCGCACGGTGGTCTCGGTCGATATCTCGGCACGAAAGCTCAACTTCAGAGATAATATCGATGTGAGAGGTATGCGCGTGATGGAGGCTTTGGAGGCTGTTCAGGACCTTGTGGATGATGCATTGATGGTTGGCGTAGGTTCGGTAACCATCCTGCACGGCAAGGGTACGGGAGCCTTAAAGGAGGAGATACGTCGCTACTTGAGAACAATACCCGAGGTGAGGTCGGCTGTCGATGAACATGCCGACAGAGGCGGTGCAGGAATTACGGTCGTAGAGTTTGAATAGGTTGGTATGAGATACAGACTTAGTGAAATAGCGACAATATGTCGTGGAGAACTTCTGGGTGAGGATTTGTTCGTAGATAGAGTCTCGACCGATTCGCGTAACAGCGATGCCGGTGAGGGGGTGATTTTTGTTGCCATAAAGGGACAAAACCACGATTCACACCGCTTTGTGGAGAGTATGTATCGTCGAGGGGTCAGAGCCTTCATGTTGGAGCAAAAGATTCAGCTGCCCGAGGGATGTAGTGGCGTGGTTGTGGATAACTCCATTATTGCCCTTCAGGCGTTGGCTGCTCACTATCGCTCTCGATTCTCGGGTAGGGTAGTTGCCATTGCAGGCTCTAATGGTAAGACAATGGTCAAGGAGTGGCTCTCTCAAGCCTTGCCCTCGTCGCTCAGCCTCTTTCGTTCGCCCAAGAGCTACAACTCGCAATTAGGAGTGGCCCTGTCGCTATTGATGGCTCGTGGCGATGAAGATATATGGCTAATCGAGGCGGGCATATCGAAGATGGGTGAGATGGAACGTTTGGGGCAGATGATTCGTCCCGATGTGGCGGTTTTCACCTCTTTGGGCGAGGCTCATCAGGAGAATTTCGATTCGCTGGAGCAGAAAGCCCTCCAGAAGCTAAAGCTTGCACTAAGGGCTAAGACCATAATCTATCACTCTGATTATCAGCTCTATGGCAAGTGTATAAAGGAGCTTTACGGCAACGACGAGAAGCGGGTGGTAGATGCCTCTTTATGCCCCTTGCACAGAAACGAAAACAAAGCCCTCGAAACTCTTGTGGGGCAGATTAACGGCAGGATAGTGGTGGCTTCGGCTCAAGAGTTGGGCTATGATGCAGACCTTGAGCGAGTGGAGCCAATGTCGATGCGCCTTGAACTGAAAGAGGGCCTTAACGGCTCGATAATCATCGACGATGTATATAATTCGGATATTAACTCGCTGAAAATAGCTCTCGACTATTTAGTCAATGTTGCAAATGGCAGAGCTACGACCCTTATCCTCTCGGATATCGAGCAGAGTGGTCAGTCGCCCGACGAACTCTATGGCGAGGTCTCGCGCCTAATCAGACAGGCAGGTATTGATAGATTTATGGGCATAGGTCCCAATCTCAAGGCTGCCTCGTCGCTCTTCGATGAAAGAGCCTCATTCTACTCCTCGACCGAGGAACTTATTGCCTCGCTGCACAGTGACCACTACAAGGGGCGTGCAGTGTTGGTCAAGGGTAGTCGCTTGAGTCGTCTGGAGCGTGTGGTGCATAGCTTGGAGCAGCGTACTCACACTACAACGCTGGAGATAAACCTCGACGATATGGTACATAACCTCAACTACTTCCGTTCGAAGTTAGGCAAGGGGGTGAAACTTACGGCAATGGTTAAGGCCGCAAGCTATGGCAATGGCGATTTTGAGGTGGCGCAGATGCTTCAGTATCAAGGTGTAGACTACCTTGCCGTGGCATTTGCCGACGAGGGCGTTCTGTTGCGCGAGAGGGGTATAACTATGCCTATCGTGGTGCTTAATGCCGATGAGGGCAGCTTCGAGCAGATGATTCGTCATCGCTTGGAGCCTGAGATATATAATTTCCGTTCGCTGAGAAACTTCGAGTCGGCTCTGCATCGAACTTTGGAGCGCGACTATCCTATACACATCAAGCTCGATACGGGTATGCACCGTTTGGGCTTTGTGGAGCAGGATATTGATGCTCTGGTAGATATTCTCGGCGAGTCATCGCTGTTGAGAGTGGCATCGGTATTTACCCACCTGAATTGTTCGGATATGCCCGACGAGGATGACTACACCCGTCAGCAGGTGGCGCGTTTCGATGCTATGAGCAGCCGTATTGCATCTGCACTCCTCTACCCCCTGTTGCGCCATTGTGCCAACTCGGCAGCCATCGACAGATTCCCTGAGGCTCAGTTTGATATGTGTCGCTTGGGTCTGGGTCTTTATGGCTTTGGCTATGAGCATAATCCTCAGCTCAGACCAGTATCGACTCTGCGTACGAGAATCGTGCAGATTAAGAGCCTGAAGACGGGCGATGCTGTGGGATATGGCAGGGCAGGTAAACTCGAACGCGATACCGTCTCGGCGACAATCCCCATTGGCTATGCCGATGGTCTTGACCGCCATTTGGGTTGTGGCAGATGGTCTATGTTGGTTGCCGGGCAAAAGGCTCCTATTTTGGGTAGAGTATGTATGGACAGTTGTATGATTGATGTGACCGATATCGAGGGTGTGAAGGAGGGCGACGAGGTGATAGTCTTTTCGCCTCTCTTAGGCAACGACCCCGAGAGTATGGCTCGCCAACTCGATACCATCCCCTATGAGATAATGACCTCGATATCCTCGCGCGTGAAACGAATATATACAAAAGAGTAACTATGACAACCCCTAAAGGAACACTCTATCTGTTGCCCTGCCCCATAACCGACGAGGGGAGTGTGTGGGACTATCTGCCGGCAGCAAATGGCGAGATTATGCGCTCGCTGAGCTACTTTATTGTCGAGAATGTGCGTACGGCACGTCGTTTCCTCTCGAAGTGTCGCCTATCGCTCGAGATAGACCAATTGGAGTTTGTCGAACTCAACGAACACACCACCTCGGAGCGCGATGTGGAGCAGATGATACGCCCGTTGTTGGAGGGTCGCTCGGCAGGAGTAATCTCCGAAGCAGGCGTTCCGGGTGTTGCCGACCCGGGAGCTTGGGTTGTGAAACTTTGTCATAAAAACTCAATACGCGTAGTGCCACTTGTGGGGCCTTCGTCAATAATTATGGCGGTGATGGCATCGGGTCTTAGTGGTCAGAACTTCGCCTTCAATGGCTATCTGCCCGTGAAACCGGCCGAGAGAGCCAAAGCCTTGCAGCGTCTGGAGAATAGGCTTCTGAGCGAACATCAGAGCCAACTTTTCATCGAGGCACCATATCGCAACCTCAAACTCGTGGAGGATATATTGCGAGTGTGTCGCCCGACAACCTCTCTTACGATAGCTATGGATATAACTTCCCCCGAAGAGTATATTCTGACTGCTACTGTTGCACAATGGCGCAAGAGCAGGCTGCCCGAATTGCAGAAGCGACCAGCCATATTTATACTTGGTATGTAATTTGACCTAACCTTATGTGGAAAATTGGAAGAAAACAGAAAAAAGATAATACTATGACTAAGGAAAATGTTAATAATGAGCAGGTTAGTGCCGAGGCTCAGGATGTGAAAACTCCCATCCAAGACTCTGCTGAGGCTCAGTGTGGTGACAATGTGGCAGACAATTGTGGCTCGGAGGCTGACAACGTGTCAGTCGAGGTTGAGGTCGATTATCAGGCTGAGGCTGCCGAGTGGAAAGATAAGTTCGTGCGCCTGCAGGCAGAGTTCGATAATTATCGTAAGCGTACCTTAAGAGAGAAGATAGAGCTTATTGAGACCGGTGGTCAGGATGTGCTGAAGGCTGTTTTGCCCGTCATGGACGATGTGCAGCGTGCCGTAGATGCCATCTCGAAGAGCGATGATATGGAGGCTTTGCGTCGCGGTGTGGAACTCATATCGCAAAAATTTACCGACACTCTGCGTCAGCGTAAGGTGACAGCTATCGAAGCTAAGGGTCAGCCCTTCGACGAGGAGCTGATGGAGGCTGTGGCTAAGTTCCCCGCAGGCGAGGAGGCAAAGGGTAAGGTTATAGATGTGGTACAAACCGGTTATATGTTGGGTGAGCGTGTGTTGCGCTTTGCCAAGGTTGTAGTTGGAGAGTAAATTATGGCTCAGAAACGTGATTATTATGAGGTGTTAGGCGTCGAGAAGAACGCTAATGCCGACCAGATAAAAAAGGCATACCGTAAGGCTGCCTTGAAGTATCACCCCGACAAGAATCCGGGTGATAAGGAGGCTGAGGAGAAGTTTAAGGAGGCTGCCGAGGCTTACGATGTACTCTCCAATCAGGAGAAACGTGCGCGCTACGACCAGTTTGGTCATGCCGGAATGTCGGGTGCTGCGGGTGGTGCAGGCGGCTTTGGCGGTGGCTTTGGCGGCTTCTCGATGGAGGATATATTCTCGCAGTTTGGAGATATCTTCGGTGGCAGATTTGGTGGCGGCTTCCACTCTTCGGGTGGCGGTCAGAGAGTCAGCCGTGGCTCCGATATCAGAGTCAAGGTCAAACTTTCGCTTGCCGAGATTTCTGCCGGCACAACCAAGAAACTCAAGATTACCAAGACCATAGCGTGCGATAAGTGTGGAGGTAAGGGTGCAAAAGATTCCAACGGCTTCTCTACCTGTTCGACCTGTAACGGCGCAGGCTATGTGATGAGAGTCGAAAACACCTTCTTCGGCAGAATGCAAACACAGGGCGTATGTCCCACTTGTGGAGGTTCGGGTCAGGTGATAACTTCGCCCTGCGATAAGTGTAAGGGTGAGGGTACGCTGCGAGGCGAGGAGGTTGTCGAGATTAAGATTCCGGCAGGTGTTGCCGAGGGAATGATTCTCACCGTCAGCGGCAAGGGTAATGCAGCACGTCGCGGAGGTATAAATGGAGACCTTCAGGTCCTTATCGAGGAGGAGCCACACGAGGAGCTTATTCGCGATGGCAACGACCTTATCCACAACCTCACAATCAGCGTGACAACTGCGCTTCTTGGCGGAAGTGTCGAGGTGCCGACCATCGATGGAAGAGCCAAAATCAAAATCGTGGCAGGTACTCAGGCTGGCAAGGTCCTTCGTCTCAACGGTAAGGGTCTGCCCGATGTTAACAGCTATGGCAGGGGCGACCTTTTGGTTGTTGTCGATATTGCCATCCCCGACCATCTGACCTCCGACGAGCGCAAGCTTATCGAAAAACTCTCCGATATGCCCTCTTTCAAGAGCGCAGCAAAGGGGAAGAGTCAGAATATATTTGAGAGGATGCGTAACTTCTTCCGATAATTTTCGATTTTATAGGGCATATTCTGCACCTTGCTTGTTCTCGCAAATGGGAAATATCTTTAATATGTCCCATCTGCTCGAAGCTTCGCAACGCACAGAATCTGCACCTCTAAAATCAAAAATTAAGTTGCGGTTTTGTGGGGCATATTAGCGAACAGAAAACAAACTAATAAAATGGCAATATTAACACCACACAAGAAGCGGGCAAATCGCTTCAACTACATACCCCGCTATTACGACCCTCGCAAGGAGGCTCGTGAGCAGCGTCGTGCCGAGCTTTGTGGCGAGCGTTTGGACCAATCCGACGAGGAGTACACCCCCGGCAAGTATATCCGCACGCAGCGTGAGGCTCGCAATGCACGTCGAGCAATGGAGCAGGGAGCAGGGCGAACACGAACCCTTAAGTTGGTTATGTTTGCTCTCGTTGTGCTGTTTGTAATTTTGGTTCTCTATCCCAAGGTGCTATCTATTCTCTCGGGTGAGAATCGTCCCGCCCAGATGAGTGTAGAGAGCTATTATGGCGATTTCGACCCTACGGCTCCCATAACCATAGTGCCTAACGACTATGTTGAGTCGCAGGATGGTGATGAGTTACAAACCGAAAAGGTTTACGATTAGCACCCTAATTGATTAAAACTTAAGGCTTATAAGATGAGCGATCGCATAAAGCTCCTGCCCGATGTTGTGGCAAATCAGATAGCAGCAGGCGAGGTGGTCAACCGCCCTGCCTCGGTAGTCAAGGAGATGATGGAAAATTCCATTGATGCCTCGGCTACTGCCATTGCTGTCAACTTTCGAGATGGCGGGCGCGAGCTGATTCAGATTGTCGATAATGGTTGCGGTATGTCGCCTTTGGATGCACGCATGGCATTCGATCGCCACGCCACGAGCAAGATTAGCCAAGTGGAGGATATTTATTCTCTATCGACCTTTGGCTTCAGAGGTGAGGCTCTTGCCTCGATAGCTGCCGTAGCTCAAGTCGAGTTGCGCACACGTCAGGCAGAAGAGGAGCTTGGAACAATCACCGAGATTAACGGTGGAGAGTTTATATCACAACGTACGGTGGCTGCACCCCAAGGTTCGCAATTTATGGTACGCAATCTCTTCTATAATGTGCCTGCCCGACGTAAGTTTATGGATAAACCCAACGTCTCGGCAAATCAGATTAAGAGCGAATTTCAGCGTGTGGCACTCTGCAATCCTTCGCTCCGTTTCGACCTCTTCAACAACGATGCTCCTATCTATCACCTTGAGCCGACGACTCTTGCGGGTCGTATAGTCGATGTGGTGGGACCATCGATAAAGCACAACCTGCTGGAGGTTGATGCCGACACCTCGATAGTCAAAATAAAGGGCTTTGTGGGACGTCCCGAGGCGGCAAAGAAGAGTAAACCCGACCAATATCTCTTTGTCAATGGTCGTTATTTCCGCTCGCCCTATCTGATGAAGGCGGTCCTTCGTGCCTACGAAAAACTCATCCCCGAGGGTCTGCAACCCGCATGTTTCCTCTATTTCGAGATTCAGCCCGACCGCATTGATGTCAACGTGCATCCTCAGAAAACAGAGGTGAAATTTGCCGATGAGGAGGCTATATGGCAGATTTTGAACGCCGCTATTCGCGAAACATTGGGGCGTACGGGAGCTGTGCCGATGATGGATTTTAACGACGAGGGCAGGGTCGATATTCCTGTCGTTGAGCGTGGAGTGATATATGCCGAGCCGTCGAGTCGTTCGGATTGGAACTACAACCCTTTTCTTGAGGATGAGAAGCAAAGCGAACAGTCGGGTGGCGCAGATCGAGTCAGCGACTTCTCTCCCTCGCTCACAGGTGGCTCAAAGAGAGGACCTACGGACTCGGAGTTTAGCTCCCTTGCTATGGCAGGGTGGGGTAGCGATAGCTTTCACCACCCCGAGGAGGAGTTCGAATGGGTAGGTTCCGAAGCTCAGCAGCAACCTCTAATCGAGTGTGCTGAGCTGAGTTTTAGCGAGTCGATATCTCTGCCCGGAGGCTACTCGGTGGCAATCTGCGATAAGGGGGCTGTGGTTGTTGACCTGAATCGTGCGCGCGAGGTGGTCTTTTACGACGATTATCTCTCGCTCTTGAGCCACGGTTCGTCGCTTAGTCAGCAGCTGCTCTTTCCCGAGCGATTGGTACTCTCCGATTCGGAATACACCCTTCTAAAGGAGAATATGGTCGATTTTGTGGCATTGGGATTCGATATAGAGCTTGGTCAGAGGTGTGCAATCAATGTGCGAGGAGTGCCTGCCGATATGCCCTCCGAAGCTCTCGATACATTGCTCTATGAGCTACTTTCGCTTCTGCAACTTCCCTACGACTCGGTGGAGGCAAAGCGTCGCAAGCTTGCCGCTTCGATGGCTCGAAGTGCAGCTCGCAAGAGGGTGGAGCGACTCTCAAAACAGGAGCTTGAGACTCTGCTCGAGCGTCTTTCGGAATGTAAGGAGCGCAGTTATACGCCCGATGGCAGGAGGGTGATGGTGGAACTTACGACGGATGAACTACGCACAAAATTTGTGTAGCATTACTTTTTTGGGAGTAAAGTCGGGCTTTATTCCCATTTTTTTGTAAATTTGTCTTCCAAAACCGAAACAATATGAACAACTATTTTCAAACCCCTCCGGTGGTCAAGAATCTGATTATAGCCAATTGTGTGATGATGTTGGCAACAACGCTGCTGCCTATTGGTGGGAAAATTGAAGGGTATCTCGCACTCTTCAATGCCCAGAGTCCGCTATTTCATAGCTTTCAGGTGGTGAGCTATATGTTCTTGCATGCCAATCTGAGCCACTTGTTCTTCAATATGTTTGCTCTTTGGATGTTTGGTAGAACTCTCGAGTATGAGATTGGTTCTCAGCGATTTCTGACCTATTATTTGGTGTGTGGTGTGGGTGCTGCGCTGCTGCAACTGCTCGTGGGCTACTTCGAGTATAGCCACGCTGTGCAGACCTATGGAGCTTACAGTCAGCTCTCGCAGATGTTGTTGGTAGTGCCTACGGTCGGTGCATCGGGAGCAGTCTTTGGTCTGCTGCTTGCCTTTGGCGTGATGCATCCCAATGCTACGATTATGTTGATGTTTCCGCCGATACCCATGAAGGCAAAGTGGTTTGTCATCGTATATGGTTTGGTCGAGTTATTCTTCGGTGTTTCGGGATACAAAGAGGGTATTGCACATTTTGCCCACGTGGGAGGTATGTTGTGGGGTTTGATGCTGCTCCTCTATTGGAAGCGTAGTGGTAAGATATTTTTCTAAGAAGCCTTAAACAGATGGCAGCTGAATATTACAGAGGAGAGTTGCGTGGCGCAAGTAGCCACGATATCGGTAAGGAGAAGAGTATGTTGCTCTCGCTTGCCGACATCACCTTTGGTGTGTTGAGCTTTGTGGCTGTTTTGCTTTTCATCCTGACTCTGATTGCTCCTCACGTCAGACCCGATGGGTGGCTCTTTCCGGTGTTGGCACTCGTGGCACCAGCAACCTTTGTACTGCTCTTTGTGCTGATGCTCTATTGGGTAATACGTTGGAATTGGCTGTGGACCGCAATTCTGGGTCTGTTTGTTATTATCGGTCTGTTCTATATGGACCTGTTTATGAGGGTGGAGATTCGTCGCCAAGAACCCGTACGCCCGCGTCGTGGTGTGGTGACACTCTTCGACTATAATATTCGTATGTTCTATGGTCCCGACGGAGAGTCTAACCGTGATTCGCTGTTTCGACTTGTGAAGAGCTATCGCCCCGATATTGTTTGCCTTCAGGAGTTTACGCCCCAGACGGGAGGTGGCAGTCGCGAGATAGTCGATGCTTTGATGGGCGAGAACTACTATTCGACTCAGCTCGAGGAACTTACGGGTAATGTAATCTATTCGCGCTATCCTATCATCGAGTCGGGACTCACGCGCGAAGATATGGAGGGTGTGCGCTCGATATGGGCAGATGTGGTAATAGGTAAGCGCGACACGGTGAGAATTTATAACCACCACTTGCATACAACGGCAATCAACACCAGCGACGATATGTTCCTCTCGCGCGATAATTTTATTCAAGATACGGCGCGTGAGCAGAAGTTGCGCTCGATTGTAGATAGGTATCGTGACAATGCGATTGCCCGAGCTGTACAGGCAGACTCCATAGCAAAGGTTGTGGCAGAGTGTCCCTATCAGATGATTGTTTGTGGCGATTTTAACGACACCCCACTTTCCTATACCGTATGGAGCCTCTCCGACGATCTTACCGATGCCTTTCGTGAGGCAGGCAGAGGTTATGGATATACCTATGGCGGATTCAGCAATGCTCTACGCATCGACTATGTTCTGCTCTCGGATGGTTGGCAGGTGCTTTACTACGACTCGCCTAAGGTCGATTTGTCAGATCACCTGCCGATAGTTACGTCACTCAAACTCAAAAAATAACCCATTAAAGAGAATATTATGATATTTGATTCGCTTAAGAATGCACACCTCTACTACGGTGTAAATCCTCGCCTCGAGCAGGCTTTCGACTATCTCAAGGGCATCGACCTTATGACCATTCAGCCGGGCAAGTACATTATCGACGGCGATAATATCTTCCTTAATATTGTCGAGCGTGACCTCAAAACAAAGCAGGAGGCTAAACTCGAGGTTCACAATCGTTATATCGATGTGCAGATTGTGATTAAGGGGTGTGAGAGCTTTGGTTGGAGCCAAAGAGATGATATGAAGCAGCCTCAGGCTGAGTTCGATTCGCAGAAGGATATACAGTTCTTCGACGACGAGCCTCAGACCTACTATCAGCTAAAGCCCGGTCAGTTTACCATTCTTCTGCCCGAAGATTCGCATGCACCATTGGTGGGCGAGGGATTTATCAAGAAGGCAATAATTAAGGTCCTCGTATAGAGGAGGCTGTCGGCTTTAAGTCTAAGTGTTTGAGCGTGTCCAACAAGTTTATGGATACGCTCTTTTTTCTATTTTCATCGGCACAATTTTAGCTTTTATGAGCTACCGTAACAAAAAACAGATAGCTCTATGGATGGAAAAAAGCATTTGACTTTGGAGAATGGACGAGTGGTGGCAGATAATCAGAATACACAAACTGCCGGCAGACGTGGGGTGGTAACCCTGCAAGATACGTGGCTGATTGAAAAACTTGCCCACTTCGATAGGGAGGTTATTCCCGAACGACGTATGCATGCCAAGGGTGCGGGTGCATACGGCATATTCACCGTCACGCACGATATTTCACAATACACGCGCGCTTCGATTTTTGCCAAGGTGGGCAAGAAGACCGATTGTTTTGTGCGTTTCTCGACTGTCGCAGGCGAGCGTGGAGCTGCCGATGCCGAACGCGATATTCGTGGCTTTGCGATGAAGTTTTATACCGATACGGGTAATTGGGATTTGGTGGGCAACAACACCCCCGTATTCTTCTTGCGAGACCCACTCATGTTCCCCGACATGAATCACGCCATCAAGCGTGATGCGCGAACAGGTATGCGCTCGCCAAACAGCAATTGGGACTTTTGGACACTGCTGCCCGAAGCTCTTCATCAGGTTACGATTACTATGTCGCCTCGCGGAATACCCCTCTCGTTTAGGCATATGCACGGCTTTGGTAGTCACACTTATAGCTTTTACGATGCAGAGAATCGCCGTACGTGGGTGAAGTTTCATCTGCGCACGTTACAAGGCATTAGGAATCTGACTGATGCCGAGGCTGAAGCCGTTATAGCGAAAGATAGAGAGTCGCATCAGAGAGATTTGTTCGAAGCTATCGAACGCGGTGACTTCCCTCGTTGGAAGATGCAGGTGCAACTGATGACAGAGGAAGAGGCTCGCGAGTACCATATCAACCCCTTCGATCTGACGAAAGTGTGGTATCATGGCGACTTCCCGCTGCGCGATGTGGGCATACTCGAGCTAAATCGTAATCCCGAAAACTTCTTTTCGGAGGTAGAGCAGGCGGCATTCAATCCTACGAATATCATAGATGGTATAGGCTTCTCGCCCGATAAGATGTTGCAGGGGCGATTGTTCTCCTATGGTGATGCACAGCGCTATCGTTTGGGGGTAAACCACCACTTGCTGCCCATAAATCGCCCTCGTTGCCCCTATCACTCCTACCATCGTGACGGACAGATGCGCACAGACGATAACGCGGGGCGCACTATCGCTTATCAGCCAAATAGTTACGGCGAGTGGCGCGATGAGCCAAAACTCAAACAGCCACCTCTGAGTGTCGATGGCGAGGTATATAACTACGACGAGCGAGAGTTGGATGATGACTACTACACCCAGCCCGGAAAACTATGGCGATTGATGAGCGAAGAAGATAAGATTGCGACCTGCGAGAATACGGCTCGCGCAATGGGTGATGCCGAGCTGTTTATCAAACAGCGACACGTGCGCAACTGCTACCGCGCCGACCCAAAGTATGGCGAAGGCGTAGCAAAAGCTCTGAACATATCGCTGAGCGAATCCCTGACAGCCACCGACCCTGCCCACCCGATATGGGATAAGCGATAGTGGCTATGTGTTGATAAGCCCATTGCTCTGTTGTAAGTCTGCCTTAAGCCCGTAAAAGCTAAATTTATGGGTAGGGCAGACTTCGACTTTTGTCTCTTCTTGGTTGTCAAATTATGGGCAATACCTATATTATTGAAAAATCGTATAGCTATGGCAACAATAAAGGTAAAATTGCGTCCTTCGATAGTGGAGGGCAAGGCAGGTGTAATCTACTACCAAATCACACACAATCGTAAGACACTTCAAATAACAACGCGCGTGAGAGTTCGCAGTTCGGATTGGGATGCCGAGCATGAACTGATACTCAAATCTGCTCCTAATCGCTCGATGAGTCAGAGTCGTATCGATAGCGATCTTATGCTCCTTAGACGCATAATCTCCGACTTCGAGAGTAGTGGAAACAATTATTCGGTGAAAGCTGTTGTTGAGAGCTTTAAGTCTCCGCAGTGCCACACTCTTCTGCTCGATTATATGGAGTCGCTGATAGGGCAGCTTAGGGCAGCAAATCGGTTCGGAACAGCACTTAACTACGAAAAGACAAAGAGTAGCTTTGGTGAGTTTCTGGCGGGCGAACGACTGCCCCTCTCGGCAATGTGCGAACAGGTGGTTACGGATTATAACCTATTTCTTATTTCTCGAGGATTGGTGCGCAACTCCATCTCGTTCTATATGCGTGTGCTTAGGGCTGTTTACAACAAGGCTGTAAGACAGAAATTAGTGGTGCAATCCCACCCGTTTGTAGATGTCTATATGGGTGTCGATTCTACTAGGAAACGCGCTGTGCCAGAGAGTGTTATCCTAAGATTGAACAAACTGCAACTTTCAGTAAGCTCGCCACTTTCGCTCACGCGCGATTTATTCATCTTTAGCTACTGTACACGAGGAATGGCTTTCGTTGATATGGCATATCTTCGTACATCTAACTTACAGAATGGAACCATCTGCTATTCACGCCGTAAGACAGGACAACTGCTGATCGTAAAGATTGAGCCGAGCATACAGCGAATAATCGACCGCTATGCAACAGCAAACTCCCCCTATGTCTTTCCACTTTTGACCTCAACCGAACCGGCAGAGGCTTATGAACAGTATAACGTGGCCTTAAATACTCATAACCGCCTCTTGGGCAGACTGTCTGAGATGTTGGGTTGTGGATGTAAACTCACTTCGTACACTTCGCGCCACAGTTGGGCAACAGCCGCCCGCAACCACAATGTACCCATTTCGGTCATCAGCCAAGGTATGGGCCACACCACCGAACACACCACCCGAATCTATTTATCAATGCTTGAAAATTCGGTTATAGACGACGCCAACCGCGATGTTATTTGCAATCTGGAGTGAGAGTTCTGTTCGAGAACACAAACCTTTTACAAAGATATGTAAAATTTAGGTTAAAATGAAATAATTTGCGACTAATTTTTAAGCATATAACTATTCTTAATATGTGCTATTTAGCTGCGTAGTTTAATGCGAAAAAACAAGATTGTGAAATAATAACCATAATTATCCAGATAAATAATTATTTAATATATCTCAGTTCTGCGATAGCCAATGTTACATTTGTTTTAATAAAAGCATTTTTCGTTATTTGGTTCTGCTTAATAATCAACTATATATCTATTTATTTGTGTTCTCGAACAGAACATGGATAAAATTTAAGAAAAAGTATGTGTAGATTGATAGATTGATTTAGACAATACTTTCTTTCTAGTATGACAACAAGATAAATGATAAGTAATATGAACAGTGTAAAGGAAATACGAGGACTTAAGTGTCCTAATCATGAATATGTGAGAGATAATTATCACTTCACATATCAGCCGGCTTATCCTGGCGCAAAGCCTTTAAGTAGTACACGCTGCATTAAGTGTGGATATACATTGTCTTTACATAAGGTACAAAAATAATAATAGTATAATTATGCCAACATTTACAAGCACAAAAAAAAATAAGGATCAGTCTGATGACAGTCAACCTAAACCGTCTTTATTCAGTAAGAATGAAGATGAAAAAGCTGATTCTAGAAAGTTTATTGAAGATACCCCAAAATGGGAATTAGAACAAATCATACTTAATGATAAGGTTCGTGAAACCATCCTAGATGTCATCACATTTTGTGAGAACAAAGACCGACTCATTGATGAATGGGGACTTAATAATTTTCTCAAGGGAAATTCATCTATAGGAATAAACCTTTATGGTGAACCTGGAACGGGCAAGAGTATTACCGCTGAAGCAATTGCCAATGCTCTTGGAAGGAAAATTATACGAGTGGATTATTCTGAATTGCAAGACAGCAAATGGGGTCAAACAGAAAAAAATCTATCTCAGTTATTTAAGACCGCCGAAGAAAATGGTAGCGTAATTTTTCTTGATGAGGCAGATGGTCTTCTCGGAAAACGTACAACGAATAGTTCTAATTCCAATGCTGCAAATGAGATTAAATCACATTTGCTAACTTTGGTAGACCGTTCGAATGTTATAATAATTTACGCCACAAACTTGTTTAAGAATTTTGACAGAGCGTTCTTTAGACGAATACTTTATCATGTTAAATATCCATTACCAACCAAAGAGGAGTTGGTAGAACTTTGGAAATTTCATTTAGGAGATCCAAAGATTCTTAAACGGATGAATTTGTATTCGATCAAAGAAATTCCTAAGGATGTACATCATTTCTCATACGATGAAATTGCTGAGTACTCTATAGGATTGGCAGGTGGTGACGTAAAAAATATCACATTGAAACTTTGCGTAAAACTCTGTGCAGGAAAAATTTCCGCATTAAGCTCTTTTGATGTAAAGGAAGAGATTGATTCATATAAGCAATCTCTTGAAGATAGCAAAGGAGCACGAGTTGTCCCAGATTCAGAGCTGACAACCGAAGAGAAAAAAGCTCTAAGTGAAGAACGCAAGAAGAATGAGTAGCAATTAAATGCTTCTTAATAGTTCTTTTAATGTACAAATAATTAATATTAATAACAACAATTAAAACAGAAAGTTATGTTCGTAACATGGTTACTTTTGGGAGCTGCTGTTGGTTTTTTAGCAGGAGTCTTCCTTGATGAAATTATTGACTGGGCAAAAGATATGTTTAACAGTCTTTCCAGTTATGTTAGAAAAGCTTGGGTATACATTCGTCGTGTACCAGGTGGTATCAAACAAATGATCCGCTATATTCAAAATGGCTCAATGATGGAAGAGTCAGAAAAGAAAGAGGTGGATTGGGATAAAATCGTACGTATGCACGACAATGGTGACATAGATGATGAGACATTCAATGCCCTAAGAGCAGAACGTGATAAAAAAATTGCAGAATTAGATCGTGATCGCTAAAATATTAAGGTTATGGAGATTAAGAAGAATAATTCGCAGAACCTGTCTAATAGTGAGTCAGGCTTTAGCAAAAAAGAAGAAAAGAAAGACGGAATTCGTTTTTTTATTAAGAATGTATTTGAGAGTCAAGTATTTTTCAACAGCCGTTTAAAGGCATTGGAATATATAGAGAAGTTGGGCAAGGTGACAACGGCAATGTTAACAATGAACATCTCTAAGGTAAAAGGTTTTCTTTGTACAAACTATGAAGTTAAATTTAGTATCCTTTATTCTACAGGAGATGGTCAGGTTTTTCAGACTAAAAACTTCTATAAAGTAGAAATGCCAGGCAAAGAAGGAATGATTCCTGATTATATACTAAAATCGTTCGAAGATGAAGATTCTATTGATGTTAAGTTTAATATAGACGATTTGTCTGCGTTATATAACGAACGTGACATCAAAATAGATGAAGAATCTACTTTTGATGAAGTTATCGAAATATGCAAAAAGGAAAATGTAACCAGTTTACACCTAATTGATCGAGTCTTCTACACACGAATAGAGTGCTTTAATTCTGACAAAGAGAAAGTGGGAACAATGCATATGGGAGTTCTTCATCGCATACCCAAAGATGTGTCAAAGACTTTATACCCTGGAGGTCAAACAGAATATGTTCTTCAGTAACGATTAAAATAACAATTATGAGGTTGACTATGCATCTTATAGATGTAAAGTCAACCTCATTTGTATTTACACAACTTATAGATATTTAACGATGCAGCCTAAAATCTTTATAGAAATCGCAGACTTTCTGAGAGTAGATTCGATAAAAAATGACATCAATTCATTATCGCCGAATGATAACGCAGAATTGTATATTCCACTTGTTGGCGAGTTCAATGCAGGAAAGACCTCATTGCTAAATGCATTGTTAAAGTCTTGTCAGTTGCCGTGTTCAAATATACCTACAACATCTACAATTTTCCAGATTAGGTTCGGGAATGTGGCGTCTTCTGCGAAACTTATAAAAAGCACTGGTGAAGAAGTTGAGATTCTGGATATGCAAGAATTATCTAAGAATGAAACATACGATAATGTGGCGATGGTCTACATCTATGATACCTCTACATTAGTTCCTTCGAATATCGTATTAGTTGACAGTCCTGGTATATCATCAAACTTTGTTGAACACACTCGGGCAATAGCAGATTTCATTCCTCATGCAGATGCATTATTTGTTCTTGTTGATGCCAACACAGGTGGGATAACTCAATCCCTTAAAGAGTTTCTAAGAGTAGCTCAAGTTGTTGATAAGCCTAGTTATTTAATTCTTACCAAAGAGGCATCGCTGTCGCCAGAGTCAGTATGTTCAATAAAAAAAGCAAGCATTGCTCAAAATCAGTTCAATGAGGTTATATCTGTAGACGCATGCACAGGGGAATTGGATGAATTTTACGGTTTAATCTCAAAAGTCATTGAACAAAAGGATTCAATAATAGAAAATAGCAAAAATGCCAAGCTTGATTCAATTCGCCTGCAATTGGTTGAGTACCTAAAAGATTACATCCAAGCTTTAGATTCCGAAGAAATTCATACCCCATCGAGTATAGAGGCTGATTTAGAGTTACTGAATGAAAATGTCAAGTGGGTACTTGGCGAAATTTCAAAAAGCACCAAAGCAACGGAGAAAAACATAATAGATGAATTTTCGTCTGAGATTTTAGCAAAGTTAGACCTTATCGTCCAGAAAAAAACGGGAGATTATAACCTTGCTGCGAAAAACACAATCGATGACGCTGCAAGATTCGTCTTTAACAAGTATAAACAAAATATTCAAACAAGATTAAAGAATCTCCGCAGGACAATATCTAATTGGGAAGATTCCGATGAGTTGATGTATTTAGTGAATGAAATATCAAAAATAGATATTTCAGAAATATCATCACCGGATTTGTTGTTTGACCTTGATTTGAACTTAATAGGCCATGAGTATGATGGGACAATATCTAAAGGTGTAAAACTTCTTGCGGCAGCAGGAGTTGCAGTTGCGGCTGTATATACAGGCGGAGCTGCGGCTGGACCAGTATTGGCAAATATCGATACGATTGCAGATGTTGCTGACACTGTATCTGATATTGCGAGTATACAATCAAACAGAGATACAGTTGACAAGATCTCACGCACTGTAACAAAAGCCAAAGGTTTCTTTGAAAAGGCGACAAAAGAGTACGATAGCATAGAAGAAGAGAATTTGCGCTATGGTAATCAATTTGGGTCAGACAGAGGTATTGTTGAGACGATAGTTGGTAATGTTACCGAATCTTTGAGCCGCCCCCAGAGAGTGCGTGCCATAAATGAGTATGTTGAAACAGTATTGATTCCATCGTTTAAAAGACAAATAGCTCAGATTCGCGAAACTACGCTGCAATCCATAGAGACAATTATGTTAGATAAAGCGAATGAATTGGTAAACAACAAAAAGAAGTTGCTGCAATCTGCAAAAGAACAATGGGAGGAACGTTCTACAAAGAAAGCAAAAGCACAAGAATATCTAAACGAATTAACAGCATAGTTATGGAAAAATATATAGTAGGGGCCGTTGTAGGTTCAGTTGTAACTGCCATTGTATGTTCACTTATCAAGCGACCTAATAGCAGTTTTAATAATTGCATGTTTGAGAATGAGCAGCTAAAATCAAAGATTGCTAAACAAGAAAAGGAGAACGAGTACTTGAAGGGTGAAGTTGATAGGCAAAAAAGAAGTCTTCGTTCAGAACAAGAAAGGTATGACATTCTCAGGGATAAACATGAAACAGTTCAATCGGAGAATCTCAAGTTAAAAAAAATGATAAGTAAAATGCAATCTGAATAATTATGGCATCCACAAACACCACTGGTTTAGAGCTTGCTTTTAACGAACTAATAGATGAGTTATCCAAGGTTCGTGATTTGGTGTCTCTCGCAGAATCATATAGAGACAAAGCAGACATTGTAAGTACCTCATTAGAGCGATTTCTAACTATCGCCAATCAGAAATGTGAAAGATTGGAAGAAACGGTATTTAATGAGAATGCTAATATATCTGAGATAATAAATAATATTAACACATTGCAGTCTTCAATTAATTCACAGATTGAGTCTGTGAACACAGAAATTGCGAGCTCGGTGTTAAGTATCAAAGAACTGCTTTCGCTATATAATGAGCGAATTGGTGGTATTAGCCAAGTAATAACTAGCAACCATAGTGAAAGCCTTGATAAGGTAAAAGAACTTTCAGAATTATTAATACAACATCAATCTACTTGTCTAGAGAATATTGTTGCTACAATAGGTTCTGTAAAGACACACATGTCTAATATTAAGGACATTCTATCCCCGACTATTGAAGATTGTAAAAAGACTATAATAGAAACCGCGACTAATGTTTTATCAAAATTAGACACGAGTTCAAGTGACTTGTCAAAAAACATTGATGAGTCTAAGATAGAATTATTTGATCGTCTGTCAGAAGCGAGTAGTTCCATCTCTGTTACTCTTGAAAATGTAATTGCAGATTTATCTCATTCTAAAGAAGAAATTATACAATCGGTTGGTAATGTAAACACTCAATTAAGCAAAGATATAACATCATTGTCCGAATCGGTTAAGTTCCAAGAACAATCAATTAAAAGGAACAATGAAGGTATTTCTTCCGCTGTCGAATTAATTAAAGAATCGATAAAGAGTATATCAAATTCCCGTGATATATTAATGAACGAGATCTCATTACGCTCTGACAAACTAATCGATTTGTTTAATAAGCAGTCTGGGAGTATTGCCTCTACGAAAGAATCGATAACCCAACATATCAACTCTGTTCAGAAAGATTTTCGGGTTCAAAATTCGCAGTTAAAAGAATATCTAACCAGTGAAATTAAAAATCTACATACGACCCACAATGGTATAAACAATAATATTAGTAACCTTGAGGGAAAACTTCTTGATAGTTTGACCCAATTATCAGAAAAGATTGATAAGAACAATAAGGCAGATAAGATTCTTTTAACAATTATTATTGTTCTATTGTCAATTTCTGTTGTATGCTCAATATGTCTGTAATATATGGATGGTTTAAGGAATAATCCCACGCCCGAATGGGTGCAAAATATAAAGACGGCTTTTGCAAATTTAATTGTAAAAGTCAAGGAGCATGATGACTTTGTTACAACGATTGAACAATCGGATAAAGCTCTGCTATCCCAACAAAACGAGGAGCTCCTGAAAAGGAATAAGCGGGCAGAAAGGGATATTGAGGATTTACAGATTGAATTGGAAGAATTTGAAGAAGAAACCAGAACTAAAGAGAAAAAGGCTCAAAAGCAGTTATTAGAAAGCATAAAGCAGCGAGAGCTTACTCAAGAAGAACTTGTCGCAAGCCAGAGGCAGTGCGCTGAAACGGAGAATAGTCTTAAGGACTTGTCAAGATCAATGATTTTTATGCGAGAAATTCTTTCTGCCAAAATAGCATCTGATAGCGGCACTAAAACTCTGTATAAAAGAATTGAAGATTTAGCAGAATTCATCTCGATAGATTTATTTGATTCTATTAAGCATCTCAGAGTATTGAAACTGATTAACACTACTATTGACGATAGATATTTTAAAGAATGGTTAAGTCGGTGGATTGTCAATGAAAGGAAAAATTGGATTAAAAATAAAACCACAATTGCTTTTGTCGGTGAATTTTCATCTGGAAAGACTTCAATAATCAACCTGATACTCACTAATGGACAAAAGGGCAAGAACCTATTGTCTGTGGACAACTCTGTAACCACAGCAATTCCTACTTATATCTCAAATGCGTCGGAAGAAAAATACAGATTTTTCTCTTCCGATGAAAAACTTAAAGAGATAAGCAAGGACACATTCTATAGTATTGATAAAAAAGTAATTGACAGAATTGGCTCCTTGTCATCTCTTGTCAAATACTTTGTTATGACATATAATAATCCAGAACTTACCGCAATAAGCATTTTGGATACTCCTGGATTTAGTTCTAATGATGAAGAAGATAGCAGGAGAACTATTAGTGTGATTAATGAATGTGATGCTTTGTTTTGGGTTATAGATGTAAATGCTGGAGAGATTTCTGCGTCATCGGTAAAGACACTAAGGGAACATTTGAAAAAAGATTTATATATAATTCTTAACAAGATTGACACAATGTCTGAACAAAGTGTTAGTGATGTTAGAGATAAAGTGGCAAAGACTTTAGATGATAACAATATAAGTTATCAGAATATCATTCTTTTTTCAAAAGAAACTTCTGATATCAAAGACATCCTAACTATTGTAAAGGCTATTAAGCACAACGATGAGCAAGATGCATTTTTACTGAATATAATAGCTGATTTAGATCAGATTATCGAAGAGCTCGAAACGAAAGTATTTTCATTGCAAGAGCAACTTAACGAAAAGAATATTGAACTGATAAAAATTCGTGGAAATTTCGAAAATGCATTAACTGCTATTAGTGACGCAAGTGAGGATACTTCTAGTTTGCCTACGTTTGAAGAGTCAACCTTTTTCGGGTTTAGCTGGAATCAACATTACGAACTAACGAAAGAACAACATCAATCATTAAAAAATCATTTGTTTTCTATACAGAATCAAGTTGATATTGCTAACGATTTATTTGACAAAATGAGTCATACAGAGTCTGCAAAAGAGTCATATAATAGCCAATATGTGAGAGCTAATAATATTTTACAAAAACTGAAGGATTATAGGAAAGATATTGTTACACAGATAAATAATTTATACAATGAGTAATATATTCACAGAATATCAAGCCCAAAAGGACAAATTATGTCTTATTATCAGCAAGGCTCGAGAATATGAGTGGCTAGATGACGAAGAGGCTAATAACTTGGTAAATAAACTTGATAATGATATATTGAGAATAGGTGTAATCGGCCAAATGAAGTGTGGTAAATCCACATATCTCAATTCACTTATTTTTGGGAAAGATGTATTGCCTTCATCTGCTACCCCTATGACAGCAGCATTATCTGTTGTGACATATGGAGAAACAGCTAGGATTGAAGTAGAGTTTTATTCAAAAGAGGACTGGAAAGAACAAATCAAACTTTCTCAACAGCAATTTGACGAGAATTCATATGATGAATTCAATCTAAGAATCAAGTCTGCAAAAGAACTCGTAAGATATTCTGCACGATTGGGAAATTCATTGGACTCTTTACTAGGAACCAGTAAGCAAGATAGCTTAGAGAATTTGGAGGATTATGTTGGGAGCAAAGGCAAGTTTGTTTCAATTGTGAAACTAGTGAAGATACATTATCCGTTAGAATACTTAAAAGGTGTTGAAATAGTCGATACCCCAGGATTTAACGACCCGATACAATCGCGCGAAGCAAGAACTTCTGAATTTCTGAAGACTGCTGACGCTGTTGTTATGTTAATATATGCGGGAAAACCGTTCTCTTTGGATGATAAATCCATATTATTCAATAATGTTCGTAAATGTGGCATTGGAAAGGTCGTTATAGGTGTCAATAAGTATGATATTCCGTATCAACAAGGAGACACTATGGAGAAAATTGCTCAAGATGTTAGAAATGCAATCCGCGAAAGTGCTGTTGAATTTAAAGATTATACAATTGATGAGATTGTTCAATCTGCAAATCCAATCCCATTTTCAGCAGAGATGGCGCTAATATCTCAATATCCCATGAGCAAAATATTGGAGAATAATGAACATAGGACAATGTGGGAAAGATGTGCCGTTCGTGACAATCGGTTGTTTGACAATATTACAAGCCCAAAACAACTATATGAATTGAGTAATGTAAAAGAACTCAACGATTCGATAATGCATTTAATAGCTCAGGATAAAACCCTTATTCGTTTAAAAAAGATTGAATCTGTTATAGTTGAGAAAGGTAATGATATTCTGGCTCAAACCATTAAGGATTTAGAGCATAAAAAGCACACATTAAGACTACTTAATACCCCAAACGAGGAATTAGAGGATATGCTCCATGATCTATCTACCGCGAAACGAACCATAACTAGTAAGATTGAAAATCTCGAATTAGATTTAGAAGAGTATTTCAGTGATTTTATTCAAGAGACAGGAGAAGAATTGGAAGACTTGTTTGACAATTCCTGCAAGAAGTGTATTGGTTTTGTTGATAATATTGGTTTTACAGAATCAATAGACCAGTTAGTTAACAAAATTCAAATTGAATTTTATGGCACAGATAAATCTTTAACTCGTAAACTGAATCGTAGTGTAAAGACATTAAAAGAGAATATTAATATACGTATAGTAGAATTTTTAAATAGTTTATCAAGAACCATTGGACGCGCTTTGCCTGATTTTGATTGTGACGGATTTGTTAACTCTCTTAGAAAGCAGTTGCAAATAACTGCGTCATTTGAGGATATGTTTAAGGAAGATGAAAATGAGGACTACACGCTCTTAAACTTTTTAGGGGATATAATGTCTGGGTTCTTTGAAGGTTATCTGAATGTGTTAACTTTAGGATATTATGAACGTATACAAGCCAAAAATAAAATCAGAGAAGGCATAAACTCATTGATGGCACAATTTAATATAAGACCATCATTAGAAGCTACACTAAAAAATAAAGAAGACATAATCAAGCAAATTAATCAAGCATGTTTTGAGGACTTAATCAATCCTATTGAGACAATGATCAACAATACAAACAATGACATTGATCAAAAAGAGGAACAAATCAAAACTTTAACGAGCGACATCTCGAGTTTGGAGCTAAAGAAATCAAGATTGGAAGAAGAATACGATATAGTTAAAAGTATGGTGGCAGAATGCTATTTAAACTAATGTCAAACATTAAAGTATTAGTTATATGAGTTTTAAAGGAACATTTACGAGAATTGAAAGTAAAAGGTTAGCAGGTTGCATTGTAATATCGTTTTCTTTGAAGTGTACCAACCTTATGTTCGGAGAAACAGTCGATGTTGCAATCTTCCCGTCTAACGGTGGACAACCTTGGTACTTCCGTGATTTGAAATTTAAAGCTGGTGAAACTTATGTATTCAACCATGATACTGTGGACTGGAATTGGTGTCAAGGTGATTGTGCCGCAATAGTGGATAAGAATGATAGAATAATTGAAAGATGGCCACTACTATTGAAAGAGTACAAACCTGGCGAATGTCCTTCTTGCCATGGTACACATAAATGTCGAGCCTGCAATGGAGAGGGTTATGTATATCCAAGAGGGAGAGTATGGGAATATCAGCGTTGCACCCAGTGTGGAGGTACTGGCATTTGTCAAACTTGTTATATCCCTCGGAGAGGAAGCGGCTATGGTGGAGGCCCAACAGGATTAAAGCCATTTTAATGAATTATCAATTGTATTATGAATCTGAAAGGACAATTCAATTGGATACAAAGTTTGCGACTTGGCGGTAGAAAAGCCATATCGTTTACATTGTCGTGTACTAATCTTCTCTACGATGAAACATTTAATGCCGCGATATTAGATGGCTCTGGCTCTTCACAGCCTCTATACTTCACAAATCAGTCTATTCCAGCTCGAAAGTCTTTAAGATTTGATTACGACACAGTGGGATGGGATTGGTGCCAGGGTGATAAGTTTGTCATATTAGACAAGAAAGGCAAGATTAAGGCTGAATGGGTGGTAAATATGAGAACATATGCATACGGAGAATGCCCAACTTGCCATGGTACTCATAGATGCCCTCAATGTTCTGGTAGTGGTCGTATCACAGATAGGCACACCCACATGATTGAAACTTGTCAGGCTTGTGCAGGAACCGGTCAGTGCCAAACTTGTTATTTGCCAGTTAGAGACAACTCAAACATCGGTCAAAGTATGGGCTTTGACCAGCGAGCTAATAACGCTGAGGTTTCAAAACAAAGGCGTATCGCAGCTATTAATAGCCGCGTATATGAGTTGCAGTCAAAAATTGAGAAAATTGAATGGGATTTAAGAATAATGAAACTTAAAGATCATTCATATAGTTCTCATATGACTTATACCTCGATTTTGCAGTTGAAATTTACATACGAACAACAGCTCATTAAACTGCAATCCGAGTTGAGGCAATTGGAGGTGTTATAATGTGGTTGAATAACATAAAATGGATTATATTGGAATTCTAAAGCTAATATGCTGTATTGAAAAAGTAAATAAGGAAAATCATACCCACGAGCTAATAAGTGATATAAAGGAAGGCTTATTAAAAATTGAGTATGAGTGTAAAAATATATCGGATTTCAATAAATCGTCTCTTACGTCTGCTGTGCCCATACTAATAACAGCCATAAAAGATTATTTGATACTACATGAGCCATTAAAGTCTTCTGCATTGACATTGGCTTATGAAAAAACAAATGAATTAATAAACTATCATAATTCATACCGAAATATATTAAGTAAAGATGAACTTGAATTTTGTTGCTGTATAGGACATTGGGGTAGATTTATTATTTTATCAGACAGTTGTGAAGATAATCAATTAATATTAAAAGAGATTAAAGACTGTTTTAATTCAAATACATATATTGCCGGAAAACTTTTCGCCAATGAGTTGACTAGTGAGCATGAAAATCGGTTAGAAATACTCAATACCAGAAAAGTATACTCAAATAGGCCCAAAGAAATACAATGCCTGCTAATTTCCGAAGCTTTATTAGAACTTAAAGAATCAATAATTACACATATAGGTACAAAATATGGGATACGATGAATTTATAGATAGCGTAATTAATGACGCATCCATACATTATCCATTACTGTTCAATAATAATAAAAGAGAACTATATCATGCGGTGCTTGCATTAGGAGCAGGTGCATTGTCAGAATTAGTTGAAACTCTAATGGATTGGAGATGGTATACCCCCAATCCATTCAGGATCGCAAGATTTTTATTAGCTGCATATGCTATTGCTCCCATAATTTTAATTATGAAGAGACTTGATATGCTTAATGCAAATGGCATAAAAGCTACTTATGCAGTTGCATACATAGTTGGCGAATACAGATATAGATTCAGATGCTACAGAAATAATACGGAGGAAATCAGTAGATTGAAAAGGTATGCTTTGGATGATCTTCTTTCACAAATGCATTAATACTAATAGGATAGTAATTTAGCGAGAGACATCGTTTATGTGATAGCAATAATAAATTGTAGTTATGACGTTTGGGATGGGAGAAAAAAGTAGCGTTAATTCGAATTATATCAGACCTTATTGAAGCAGATTTTATTGTTGAAGATAATGAAATGGAGGTTTTGATAAAATCAATGATGACTTCAATGTAACTATGAGTATCCTCTCGGAGGCAAAAACAAAGGCATTTGCATACACTTAAAGATGAGGATAAAAAGATTCATATAATAAAGGGTAACTATATGAAGTGGCAAGAGTTAGTGGACGATAAGAAAATTGCATTGGCAAGGGTGTTGTTTGATGCGATTTTGGTCGATAAAGTTATTGATGAGAAAGAAATATACCGTTACCAAGAGTTGGTGGGTAATGACGCAGAACATAAACTATTTTCTATGGCTAAGATGCTGACATTAGCCGGGGCAGTTGAAAAATGGCAAAAATGTTCTGAGGAGGAGAAGGGATATTTTCATGCCATACTTAATGATGTTATATTGAGCGATGGGGTATGTAGTCCTTCTGAAGCTAAGTTTGTGACTGCAATGGACTATTGTATATTGCGAAATGCCTCCTTTTGGTGTAATAATCTGCAGAAGAACAAGTATGAACTTAAATCATTTAAGATTGATGATATGTCTATAGGGCATAGATTTGTGTTCTATGTTGAAGAAAAAGAAAATAAGAACCTAAATAAAGAGATTAAAGAGTATTATAGTGTTATATCTAACCTGCTTGCAAGTATTGGTTTCCAATTTATTTATATTCCTATGCTTGTAGATTTGTATACTCAGAAACAGTATAATTTTTTTGCAAGTATGGCAATGTTTCTGTTCCCTGATATAGAGTCGGAAAGAGTTAAGAGTGCATTCGAGGATCTTAAAAATATGACGACATCAAAATTTGTCACGGATTACTTAGAGCGCAAAATGGGCTTTAAGGTCGATTGCACAACAAGTTCATTGCTGATAATGTTAGGTAATTCTAATGTGCTCACAACTATAGTTACATCAACTATTGGCCTTAGGCATGATAAGTTTGCTAATATGCTTAAGATCAATCTTCGGAATGGAGATTCTGTGGTTGAAGTAATCAGTCAGTTTGTTGAGGACTATAATAAGAGAGTTACATTTAACCATATTATAGATTTTAATCCATCACACGATAAGTTGTTATACCAGGGTATATACAAGTTCTTTTTTAACTTAGTGGCGCTAGCAAAAAGTAAAGAGGAGTTTATACGAATTGACATTAATACTAATCATCGTACACTATCCATAAACCGTAGACCAATCAAGGCTCCAGTAGCTCTAAAATCGTTGTATGCACTTATTATATGCTCATCTGTTTTAGGAGATAGACAAGGTATCCCTAATCATGATGTAGTCACGGAAGAGCAAATGAATGATGTGCATAAGCGCTACTTGTGTATATATGAAAAGTTTAAGGATGGTAATAGACTGGTTAGTGCCAATATATATAAGAGGTTTAAGATAAATCTTTCGGAACTAAAAATATCATCAAAGAGACTGTAAATGGTATTGGAAAAGACACTAAAGATAATGTAGAGGGCTTTATTCGATTAGGTACCAATAAATATATAAAGACACTTGTTTGCCCAGAGAATGTATTTGTTGATGATATCCCGATAGTTGAACATCCTGTGTGGAAAAATATATAAAAAATCTAATGCGATGCAGCGTGTTACTTGAAGTTACACGCCGCATCCGTTTAGTATGGAGACATAAAAAAAATAATAATGTAATTATGTGTAATCTTAAAAATAGCGTCAAATTACCACTAGTTTTGTCATAGCAAAAGAAAGTAATAGATGGTAGAGTCGGTGTTTCTCTTAGTTGACGTAAAAAGATATTAATTATTTAAAAAGCTATTTTTATAACCCATTATTAACGATTAAAACCCTTACAACTATGACAACAGGATTAGCAGGTTACTTATTGTATCGCGCATTTCAGATTGCGAAGGAGACGTACAATGAGATGAAGAAAAAGAAGTAGGGACACAACTTATCTTCATGGTACTACTGATGGAACTGCGATAGGTACTTATCTTCCTATCGCAGTAACGTCAAGAACTAAAATAATATAACCTAATACAATAACATTATAAAACTATCAACCAATAAACAGCTATGGGACTATTTGATATATTATTCAGACCGAAAAAATGTGAGGGCTATACGATTAACTACTCCGATCCATATTGGGATCCTTGCCCATATCATGGATGTACAACATATCAAACAGTAGAGGAACCAACATTGTGTTATTGTCCCAAATGCAGACGTTTGTTGGTGCATTACATAAGATGATTATTTGTCACGTCTTGAAAACTTGAAAACAAGGAATGTATATAAAGACAAAGATGATTTCTAGTCATCTCAACAATTCGAAGAATTGATAAAATATCGCAAAATTATTATTAAATATAAAAAATCATTAGTGTCCACTAAAAAATCGAAATAGTTCTTTGAAATGATTGATATTTA
>CAZFQU010000007.1:0-44604 GCA_964521245.1 uncultured Alistipes sp.
CATCGACTTCGACCGAGATAAACCTCCCCTATATTATGCCCGTAAACGGTATTCCTCAGCACCTTGTGATGAGCCTTACCCGCGCTAAGTTCGAGCAGCTTTGCGACCACCTTATCCGCAAGACTATCGAGCCTTGTAAGATTGCTCTTCGCGATGCCGGCATCTCTTCGTCGGAGATTAACGAGGTAATCTTGGTCGGTGGTTCGACCCGTATTCCTGCAATCCAGAAGATTGTAGAGGAGTTCTTCGGCAAGGCACCCAACAAGTCGGTTAACCCTGACGAGGTTGTAGCAGTTGGTGCTGCAATTCAGGGTGGTGTCCTCACAGGTGAGGTTAAGGATGTGCTTCTTTTGGATGTTACTCCCCTCTCGCTCGGTATCGAGACACTTGGTGGCGTGATGACCAAGCTCATCGAAGCTAATACCACTATCCCCGTGCGTAAGTCGGAGGTGTTCTCTACTGCTGCCGATAACCAGCCTTCGGTTGAGATTAACGTATGTCAGGGCGAGCGTCCTTTGGCACGCGACAATAAGTCGATTGGCCGTTTCCACCTCGACGGTATTCCTGCTGCTCCACGTGGTGTCCCCCAGATTGAGGTAACCTTCGATATCGATGCTAACGGTATTTTGAACGTATCGGCAAAGGATAAGGGTACGGGTAAAGAGCAGAAGATTCGCATCGAGGCATCGTCGGGTCTGACCGAGCAGGAGATTCAGCGCATGCGCGACGAGGCTAAGGCTAATGAGGAGAAGGATAAGGCAGAGAAGGAGCGTATCGACAAGATTAACGCTGCCGATTCTAACATCTTCGCTACCGAGAAACAGCTTAAGGAGTATGGCGACAAGATTCCCGCAGAGAAGAAGTCGGCTATCGAGAGCGCACTCTCGCAGCTTAAGGAGGCTCACAAGAATCAGGATATAGCAGCTATCGACTCTTCGATTGAGGCTCTCAACGCAGCTTGGCAGGCAGCTTCGCAGGATATCTACGCTCAGCAGCAGGCTCAGCAGGCTAATGCCGGTGCAGGTCAGCAGGCTGGTCAGCAGAATGATGCAAAGCAGCAGCCCGAGGATGTTGAGTTCGAGGAGGTTAAGTAATAGCTATTTCATATAACCAAAACAAAGGGCGGTTCAACAGCAGAGTTGAAACCGCTCTTTGTTTTTGGTTCGATGGTTTACAAATCTCCCATTTTATTAAGAAATATAAAAAATGTTGGACAAAAAGTTTGCAGTTACGGAAAAAAGTTGTAACTTTGATAACGAAAGAATTAACCTTAAAAACAAAAGATATTATGATTATCACATTTAACGAACTTCGCAGAATCAAAGACAAGTTACCCAGTGGCAGCTCGCAGCGCATCGCAGACGAGTTGGGAATTGATGTTGAGACCGTACGTAACTACTTCGGCGGTAAGCATACCGACGCTAAGTATGGTGCTGGTGTTCACTTCGAGCAGGGTCCCGATGGTGGTGTTGTAACTCTCGACGATACCGCAATTCTTGATGCTGCGATGCGTATCTTGAACGAGCTTAAGTAACTTATGTAGAGAATATGGGCGTTATTTGTTTCGCCCAAGTTAGGAGTTGGTAGCCCAAATATGGTTGCCAACTCTTGTTTTTTTTGTGGGTCTTCAGTTGTCGGACAAATAGCCCTTTTCTGGTATTAGAATTATCTATATTTCTACTTTATTTATCGATTTTTGGTAGGCGATTTTTACTTGTCGTTAGAGTGTTAGAATTGACTGATTTGCAGATTATTTTGATGTTATGTTTGCTCAATATCACTTTTTTTTATATCTTTGTGCGCTTATAGGCAAAATTGTGCCTTTTTGTGAGCAATTAACGTAACAAATAACAACAAAATAAACAACAAAACTTAAACAAAAATGCAAAGCAAAGGATTTATCAAATTGGTAGCGGTATTGCTTGCTTTGGCGTGTGTGTTCCAGCTCTCGTTCTCGTTTAAGACCAAGAGTGTGGAGCGTGCTGCCGATGAGTATGCTGCTCAGTATGAGGAGATTGCGCGTGACTCTATGGCACTGCACTATCTCGATTCGGTTGCAAACCAGCCGGTTTACAATCTTGGCTTTATCTCCTACACCTACAAGGAGTGTAAGGAGAAGGAGCTGAACCTTGGTCTTGACCTTAAGGGTGGTATGAACGTGATGTTGGAGGTTCAGGTTGCCGACGTTGTGAAGGCTCTTGCCGGCGACAGCCAGAACGACCCCGCCTTCATCGCTGCTATCAAGTCTGCCGACCAGCAGCTTGCAGCCGGTAAGACCAACGACTACATTGGTGCATTCGTCGAGGCTTTCGAGGCTAACTCGAATGGTGCGCGCCTTGCTCCCATCTTCGTAAGTTCGGAGCGTAGCGATATCAACCCCAACTCTACCGACGAGGAGGTTGAGAAGGTGCTTCGTCGTGAGACCGATGCTGCTATCGATGCATCGTTCAACGTGTTGCGTTCGCGTATCGACAACTTCGGCGTTATCCAGCCCAACATTCAGCGTCTGCCCAACTCGAACCGTATTTTGGTTGAGCTTCCCGGTGTTAAGGAGCCCGAGCGTGTTCGTAAGCTTCTTCAGGGTACAGCATCGCTCGAGTTCTGGACTACCTATAATAATACCGAGATTTTGCCCTCGCTCCAGCGCGCAAATGCTAAGCTCGTTGAGATTCTTAACTCGGAGGAGGTAGCAGAGGCTGAGGTAGCGGAGGCTGAGGCTCAGACCGCTGAGGTAGCCGAGGAGCAGAAGAGCGACTTGGTTGCTGAGGTTGCTGAGGCTACTGAGACTCCCGAGTCGGCTGAGGCTACAACCCTCGACCCCAAGGTATATCCCCTCTTCTCGGTACTTGCTCCCACCACCCAGCCTTCGGGTGCAGTTATCGGTTATGCTTATCCCGCTGACCGTGCAGCCGTTGATATGTATCTCTCGATGCCTGAGATTCGCGAGTTGTTCCCCGCCGACATCGACTTCAAGTGGGCTGTTAAGGGCGACGACCAGATGGATGGTTGCTATGCACTCTACGCTATCAAGGTTGAGCGTGCTGATGGCAAGGCTCCTCTGGATGGTGGAGTTGTCGTAGATGCTCGTGAGAGCTATGCTGAGCAGGGTGCTGTTGCTCGCGTATCGATGACTATGAACTCGGAGGGTATGCAGGAGTGGGCTCGCCTCACCGGTGAGAACATTAACCGTTGCATCGCAATCGTTCTCGACGACTATGTATATTCGGCTCCCGTAGTGCGCACCAAGATTGAGGGTGGTAGCTCGGAGATTTCGGGTGACTTCACCATTCAGGAGGCTACCGACCTTGCTAACGTGCTTAAGTCGGGTAAGGTTCCTGCTCCCGCTCGCATTATTCAGGATACGGTAGTTGGTCCTTCGCTCGGTCAGGAGTCTATTGATGCAGGTCTGATGTCGTTCGTTCTGGCATTTATCCTCGTACTGCTCTACATGGGTCTGTTCTACCGTACCGCAGGTTGGATGGCAGATATCGCGCTTCTGTGCAACGTATTCCTTTTGATGGGTGTACTCGTGTCGTTTGGTGCTGTTCTGACTCTCCCCGGTATTGCAGGTATCGTGCTTACTATGGGTATGGCAGTGGATGCTAACGTTATTATCTACGAGCGTATCAAGGAGGAGCTTCGCGCTGGCAAGGGTATCGGTCTTTCGATTAAGGATGGTTTCTCGAATGCATATTCGGCAATTATCGACGGTAACCTTACCACCATCATTACCGGTATCGTTCTCTTCGTATTCGGTACTGGTCCTATTCAGGGCTTCGCTACCACTCTGGTAATCGGTATCCTCACCTCGCTCTTCTGCTCGATTTTCATCACTCGTCTGCTTCTGGAGTGGATTGTTGAGAAGTGGGGTAAGGTTAGCTTCTCGCGTAAGTTCTCGGAGTACTTCCTCGCAAATGTTAAGTTCGACTTCATTGGCAAGCGTAAGTATTCGTATATTGCTTCGGGTTCGGCTATCGTAATCTCGATTATCTCGCTCTTTGTTCTTGGTCTGAACCTCGGTACAGACTTTACCGGTGGTCGTGCATACACCATCTGCTTCGATAAGCCTGTAACTGCTGAGGAGGTTCGTTCGGCTCTCGAGGGCGCATTTGTTGATGGCGATGCTTCGGCTGTGAGCTGCGAGGTTAAGCAGTATGGTGAGAAGAACCAGATGCGTATTGTTACCCAGTATAAGTTTGACGACACTTCGGAGGAGACCACTGCTGAGGTTGATGAGATTATCTACAATGCCTTGAAGCCTCTCTACTCTTACGATATCTCGTTCGATGCTTTCCGCTTCACTCAGGTAGATAAGAACGGTATTATCTCGTCGGAGAAGATTGGTCCTTCGATTGCACAGGATATGACTTGGAATGCACTCTACTCGGTACTCTTCTCGCTCTTGGCAATCGGTCTTTACATTGCTGCACGATTCAAGAAGTGGCAGTGGGCTATGGGTGCAACTATGGCACTTGCTCACAATGCATTCCTCGTAATCGGTATCTTCTCGCTCTTCTACGCTGTTATGCCCTTCGCTTTGGAGGTAAATCAGGCGTTCATTGCGGCAATCTTGACCCTTATCGGTTACTCGATTAACGATACCGTGGTTATCTTCGACCGTATCCGTGAGTTCAACACTCTCTACCCCAAGCGTGACCTTAGAGAGAATATCAACGGTGCAATCTGCTCGACTCTCTCGCGTACGATTAACACCTCGGGTACTACTCTGGTTACTCTGCTTGCAATCTTCATCTTTGGTGGCGATACTATTCGTGCTTTCGTATTCGCACTGTTGATTGGTATTATTATCGGTACTTACTCGTCGATTTTCGTGGCTACACCTATCGCATACGATATGATGTCGCAGAAGCTCAGAAATCGTGAGGAGAAGTAAAAATAATAGTTACAACTTCTGATAAAAGGACCTGTCTAATAAGTTTTAGACAGGTTCATTTTTTTGCTGCAACCCTTATTGGAACTCTTATGCAGATAAAAAAGTGGAGTTGAAGAGTAAGCATATCGCAAAATATTACTACCTTTGTATGTTAATAAGTTAAATGACTCTATAATGGAATCTATCGTTAAGCTTTTTAAGAAGTATGTGTCGCCCATCTTTTTAGTGATGTTGGTGGCATCGTTCATACTATGGTATATATCAAAACTCAACTATACATACACCACCGAGTATAATGTTACAATAAATACCGATGGTGAAAAGTATAAGGTGTCGTGTATTTTCGAGGGTGTGGGAACTAATCTTATCGGCTACCACACCAACCTCTTTAAGACGGTCAGAATACCTCTCTCCGAACTTAAGTATAAACTCGCGCGCGAAGAGGGTCAGGAGGGTATGATTGAGATTGATTCCGAGTCGTTGCAGTATGCTATTGCCGTGCGCTTTACCGACGTGAAGGTGGTCTCTATTGGTACCGTTCCTCTGATTCCTAAGCCCGAGCCTAAGAAATAGTGGTAATATTATACTCATAAATATGATAAAGGTAGGTATAACCGGTGGTATAGGTAGTGGCAAATCTACTTTCTGCACCCTGCTCAACGAGCGCGGTGCAGCTCTTTATGTTGCCGATGAGCATGCAAAGAGGTTGATGGCTGAGAGTTCGGAGCTGCGTAGGGCAATTTGCGAGGCTTTTGGTGATGAGGCTTACAAAGATGGAGTACTCAACCGTCAATATCTTGCCGAGCGAGTCTTTAAGTGCAAGGAGCAGCTTGAGCGTCTAAATTCTATTGTTCATCCTGCAGTACTTGCCGATTTTAGGGCGTGGGCTCAGCAGCAGAAGACTCCTTATGTGCTTTTTGAGAGTGCCATACTCTTCTCGGCAGGATTTGAGTCTGAGATGGATTTTACGCTCGCAGTGTTGTCTCCCGAGCCGATACGCATCGAACGTGCCTCTATAAGAGATGGTGTCTCGCAAAAGGCTGTGCGACTCAGAATGCGAAATCAGATGAGCGACGATGAGTTTCGCGATAGGGCAGACTACTCGGTGGTGAACATATCACTCGACGATCTTCGACTCAGTGCCGCCCTTTTTGACAGAGTATTCCGTTATGAAGCCTCACATCGTTAGATTAGACTTCTCGTCGCCTCGCGTAATGGCGATAATAAATGTTACTCCCGACTCGTTTTATAGTGGTAGTCGAGGTGTTGACCCCCAGATTGTTGAGCAGAGAGTAAGGCAAGCCCTCGACGAGGGAGCCTATATGCTCGATGTCGGAGGCTACTCTTCGCGCCCGGGAGCAGATGATGTCTCACCCGAGGAGGAGTTCGACCGCGTGAGCGTCGCAATGCGTATTATTCGTAAGATTTCTCCACAGACCATAGTCTCGGTCGATACTTTCCGCTCCGAGGTGTTGCGTCGTACGGTCGAGGAGTACGGTGCGGTGGTGGTTAACGATATTTCGGCAGGCGAGGCAGACCCTGAAATCGTTGAGGTTGCTGCACGAAATGGGCTTCCCTATATTGCGATGCATATGCGTGGTACACCTTCAACAATGCAGTCGCTTACCTCATACTCTGATGTTGTGGGCGAGATTAGAGCCTACTTCACAGAGCGTATAGCCCATCTGCGAAGTCGTGGTATAGAGCAGATAATCATCGACCCCGGATTTGGATTTGCTAAGAGCCTCGACCAGAATTTCGAACTACTCTCGTCGCTTGGCTCCCTGACCGACTTGGACTACCCGGTACTATCCGCTCTGTCGCGTAAGTCGATGATTTACAAGACTCTTGATAGTTCAGCCGAGCAAGCCTTGACGGGAACAATTGCCCTAAATTGGGAGTCGCTGCGTCAGGGTGCTGTAATGCTTAGAGTACACGACGTTAGAGAGGCTGTCGAGGTTGTGAGATTATTTGAAAAATTCAGGCAAAATGATAAAGGCAACAGATATTTGTAAGTCGTATGGTTCGCTCGAAGTACTCAAGGGAGTCAGCCTCGAGGTGAAGCGTGGCGAGGTGGTCTCTGTGGTGGGTGCAAGTGGCGCAGGTAAGACCACGCTGCTCCAGATTCTAGGTACGCTCTCGACTGCCGACAAAGGAGAATTGATAATCGATGGGGTAGATGTTAACTCGCTGAGCGAAAAGGATTTGTCGCATTTTCGCAACCAGAAGATGGGCTTTGTATTCCAATTTCACCACCTATTGCCTGAGTTCTCGTCGTTGGAAAATGTGGCTCTGCCGGCTCTTATTGGAGGTGTGGACTCTGCTCAGGCTAAGAGGAGAGCTTTAGAGTTGCTCGATTTGGTGGGAATGTCACATCGCTTGGAGCATAAACCTTCACAACTTTCGGGTGGTGAGCAACAGCGAGTAGCCATTGCACGAGCCTTGGTCAACTCTCCGGCTGTGTTGTTGGCTGATGAACCGTCGGGAAATCTCGATACCCACAACCGCGAGGAGATTCATAACCTCTTTTTCTCTTTACGCGAGAAGTTGGGACAAACAATCATAATAGTTACACACGATAGGTCGCTTGCTCAGATGGCTGATCGAGAGATAGTGATGAGCGACGGAAAAATTGTTGAGTGATGAATAGAGACGAGTTGTACGAATTGCTTGAGGCTCTGCACGATAAGTATAATAGTGAAGAGTTTATAGCTGCCGACCCCATATCCATTCCTCACTCCTTTAGTCGTAAGTCCGATATCGAGATTTCTGGACTGCTGTCGGCTACTATTGCGTGGGGTGCAAGACCTATGATTGTTCGCAACGGACAGCGTATGATGAGCTATATGGATAATGCCCCCACTGAGTTTGTTATGGGTGCAACCGAAAAAGAGCTGCGCTCGCTCGATGGCTTTGTTCATCGCACCTTCAATAGCTCCGATTTGAGAGATTTTATCTTGGCTATTCGCAACCTATGTGAGCGTTACGGTTCTATTGGCAATTTCTTTCAGCAGCGATATTTGGCTACGGAGTCGATAGCCGATGTGCTTTGTGATTTCAGACGCGAATTTCTCTCTGTGGCGCACAGCCCTCACTGCGAAAAACACATCTCATCCATTGAGCGTAAGGCTGCCTGCAAAAGGCTGAATATGTACTTAAGGTGGATGGTCAGAAAGGATAATCGAGGTGTCGATTTTGGTCTTTGGCAGAGTATTCCTGCTTCAGCTCTATATTTGCCTCTTGATGTGCATAGCGGTAATATGGCTCGTGAGTTGGGGCTTTTGGAGCGCAAACAGAACGATTGGCTGGCTGTCGAGCAGGTTACTCGTCGCCTTGCCGACTTTTCACCTTCAGACCCCGTAAAGTACGACTTCTCGCTCTTTGGCGCAGGTGTGTCTGGCTACCTTAAATAGCTTCCAAGGTCCATGTTCCGATTCAAGAAGTTTGTGGTGCATCAGTCGCGTTGCGCGATGAAGGTAGGTACGGATGGAGTCCTTCTTGGGGCTTGGTGTCCGATTTCAGAAGATGTGGAGAGCATACTCGATGTGGGTACGGGTACGGGAGTTATTGCCCTAATGATGGCTCAGCGTACAGCCAAAGCTCGGATAACCGCAATTGATATCGACTCCGAAGCAATATGCGAGGCGAAAGACAACGTTGACCTTTCGCCTTGGAGTGATAGGATTGAGTGTCTGTGTCAGGCTGTGCAGGAGCTAAGTCACTCCCCCTTTGACCTTATAATCTCCAACCCTCCCTTCTTCGAAAATTCGCTTCACTCGCCCTCGAGTCAGCGTACCACAGCACGCCACACCTCATCACTCGGATTCGAAGAGCTGATTTGCTCAGCCCAAAGATTACTGCGTGAGGGTGGTTATTTGGCAGTTGTTCTCCCTACAGAAGAGTCTATGCGCCTGAGAATGCTTGCCTCGGGGCGATTTAGATTGCTTAGACAACTCTCGGTGCGAACCACCCCCAAACGCCCCGTTAAGCGTCAGTTGATGCTCTTTCAACTCGGCGGTGAGGCAGTCAGCCCCATATTCGAAGAGCTTGTCATACAGACAGCCCCCGAAACTTTTACCGACGAGTATAAGAATCTGACAAGCGATTTCTATATTAAATTTTAGCTCCTCGTGTGGGCAATTTTGTAATCAGACAAAAAAATAGTACCTTTGTCTAAAATAGATTAAACTATGAAAAAGTTACTCACTTTAGCTTTGGCTCTTTTTGCCACCTACTCTCTGTCGGCGCAGAGCAACCCCTATATCTCGCTCGAAGGCTACCAGAGTGGAGAAGATGGAGCAACCTATCTTCTTCCCGGCTCCGAGATAGCTATAGATATCGTAGTCGAAAAGCAGTCTGTTGTTGCCGGTCCCTATGCTCGCTATGCCCTCAAGAATTTAGGTGTCAGAGTTCCCTTCACCGATAAGGTTTCGTATCGTTTGGTCGAGGCTAAGTTGGCATTGAATACCCCCGACAGCTATTATGCTTCCGGAATTGATAGTTACGACAGCCATCGCAAATCTCATCTCGATGCCATATCTGTCGAGCGCACCAATATCCTTCAACCTTCCGATGAGGATGCCGCTTTGGAGGCTGCTCAGCAGATTTTTGCGCTGCGCCGTAGCCGTCTCGACCTGATTACGGGCGAGGCAGGCGAACATGTCTTTGGCGAGGGACTTAAGGTTGCCCTTAAAGCTATTGACAGACGCGAGCAGGCTCTCTTGGAGCTATTTATGGGTAGGGTAGAAACCTCGCGCGAGTGTAAAAGATTTATCCTTCGTCCTTCGGGCAAAAAGAACCAATACATCATTTGCCGTTTCAGTAGCGTGGAGGGATTGCTCGATAGCTCCAACCTCTCGGGCGATATTATTCTGCTTTATATCACAGCTGGCGACGTGCCCCAAGTTACCGAGGCATCTGAGAAGAGTCGTACGTTTGTTCGCTGTCGCCTTGCAGCACAATCTCTCTGCCAGCTTCTTTACGGTGACGAGTTGCTCGGCTCGGCTCAGCTACCACTCTTCGAGTATGGTAAGAGTGTTAACCTCGAAAAATAAGCTATGACTCAAAACAACACCTCTCGCATGGCGACTCTTCTGGGTCGCCTGCGTCGTGAAATGAATGGGGCTGTCAGCGAGTCGATGGCTCGCGGAGGTATTCAGGGGATGCTCAACTATGGGGTCAGTCTGCCGACCATTGTCGATATAGCTCGTCAGCAACCTGCCGACTATGAGTTCGCAAAATTCCTCTATCGCCAACAGGTGCGCGAGCTTAAGATTTCGGCTTTGCTTATTGCTCCGCCCCAAAACCTAACCCGACAGGAGTTAGGCTTCTGGATTGATGGGGCTGCAACCTATGAGCTTGCCGATATACTCTCGCTCAATCTCCTCTCCAAATCGGATTGCCTCGGTGAGGCTCAAAACCTTCTTTCGAGCGATAAACCTATGGAGGCATATATAGCAATCAAGTGGCTCACCTCATCGCGCGAGCGTATCCCCGACGAGCAGCTACTCCTGCCACTCTGTCGCTTTGGTGATAATATGATGATTGCACGTGCGGCTGTTGCCTACTTCCTTAATGTCGTAGGCTCACAACCCCATTTCGAGCAAAAAGTATCAACTCCTGCATTGGACTATCTAAAGGACGAACTGAGGGCCTTTTTTGACTGTTAGCTGTAAATCTCGACCCATGTTCTCGACGAGCCACTGTACGATGAGAGTGTACGCTCGGCGTAGTCTATCGTACGCATAAGTCCCTCGTTGAGCGAAGTTTTAGCCTGCCAGCCCAAGAGTTTTTTTGCAGTGCTGAGATTGGGCGTGATATTCTGCCTATCTCCCATACGCATAGGTGAGTGAATAATCTTAGAGCGACTGCCTGTGAGGTTGATAATCCTCTCTGCCAATGCACGAATCGATATCTCATTGTCGCTACCTAAATCCACTACGCGGGGAGTGGTCTCGCTTGGTGAGTCCATCAGTGCAATCAGCGCATCGGCTATATCTCCCGCCCAACAGAATGTACGCACCTGCTCACCACTGCCAAATATTGTGATATCTCTGTTTTGCAGGGCAGCAGTAATCATACGCATAATCACCCTGCGTTCTCTAAGGTCGCTTCCCGACCCATAGGTGTTGAATATTCTCGCTATACGACAGTCAACGCCATACTCCGTGTGGTACGAACGGTGAATCACCTCTGCTGCGCGTATGCCTTCAATCGAGGCATATTGCTCGTTGCGTGAATCGATGTCTAAACGGGTATTGGGTGCATAGACACTCGACGAGGAGCCGTAAACCACTCTCGAGAACTCCGAGCGGGCAATCTCAAGCGTGTTTATCGAGCCGAGCAGATGGGTCTTGAGTGTCTCGACGGGTAGCTGCTTGTCGTAGCTTAGTCTGACAGGCGATGTGAGGTTGTATATCTCATCGCAGCGTATGGTATAAGGGGTGGTTATATTGTGCTTTACGTAGTGAAACAAGTCGCTTTTCTGCTCGCGCAGTGCCACCGAAGCACTCAGATCGCGGCTATCCACACAATAGACCTCTTCGCCTCGTGCCAATAGTTTTCCAATCAGATGGGAGCCAATAAGCCCCACACCTCCAAGTACGACAACTCTCTTTCTTTGCATAGCTAATAATTTTTCTTTTGGTGCTATGCAACAAATTTGCCGTACTACTCCTCTGTGGAGAATATTGCTCGTGGTAATTGGTCGATGCGTGTTATTCTCACCACCTCGATAGATTTCGGATGTTTGATGCCGCTATCCACAAATCCTGATACTACGATGCGTTTGAATCCGTGACGAGCAGCCTCGTTTATTCGCTGCTCGGTGCGCGATGCAGGACGTACCTCGCCCGAGAGTCCCACCTCTGCGGCAAGTGCTACACCTTGGCATATCGGACGGTCGTAGTATGAGGATATTACCGCTGCCACAACAGCTAAGTCGAGTCCCGTGTCGGCAATCTTGAAACCTCCGGCGAAATTCAGAAACACATCCTTCTGAAACATCTTCATACCAACCCTTTTCTCCAACACAGCCAACAGCATATTCATTCGTCGAGCATCGTATGCCACAGCCGAACGTTGCGGAGTACCGTATGCTGCCGAGCTTACAAGAGCTTGTACCTCAATCAGGTATGGGCGTATGCCATCGACCGAGCCTCCGATTGCAACACCACTCAACGGCTCGTCGTAGTGCGAAATGAGAATCTTCGAGGGGTTGTCAACTCCGCGCAATCCTTCCTCGTTCATCTCGAAGACTCCAATCTCGAATGTTGCTCCAAATCTGTTCTTTATGCCTCGCAGTATGCGATAGGAGTTGTTGCTTTCGCCCTCGAATTGCAGGACAACATCCACTATATGTTCCAGAATCTTAGGTCCGGCTATCGAACCATCTTTTGTGATATGACCAATGATGAATATCGATATTCCAAGCCCCTTTGCTACCTTCAGGAGTGTGGCAGCACACTCTCTGATTTGCGACACACTGCCTGCCGAGGAGTCCAACAACTCGGTGTAGATTGTCTGTATCGAGTCGATGACAACAATATCGGGTCTTAGTTCTCTGATTTGAGAGGTGATATTTTCGAGCAGTGTTTCGGTGTAGATTATCGCTTCGCTATTACCAATGCCTATTCTGTCGGCACGCATCTTAATCTGCTCGGCAGACTCCTCGCCCGACACATAGAGGGTTTTAAGACCATTCTCGGAGAGGGCTATTTGCAACGATAGGGTAGATTTTCCGATACCCGGCTCACCTCCCAACAGAATCAGCGACCCCTGAACAAGACCTCCACCCAAGACTCTGTTCACCTCGCCTATACCGGTGTCAACTCTTTTGAAGTTACTCTTCTTGATTTGTGTTATAGGCTCGGGACGTGATGAGGGTAAGGTTGATGAAAGAGCCGATGCTGCGGAACTACTCTCCTTAGATAGTATCTCCTCCGTGAATGAGTTCCACTCGCCACACGAGGGGCAACGACCCAACCATTTGGGAGCCTCGAATCCGCAATTTTTGCAGAAGTATGCGCGCTTTATCTTAGCCATCCCCCTTGTCTGTTACTTTATGAAGAAGCGATAGATGTCGTTGCCGTTGGCATAGAGTAGCAGTGCCATCAGCAGTATGAGTCCCACATATTGAGCAATCTCGAGGAATCGGTCGCTGAGTTTTCTGCCCGTAATCATCTCCCATAGGGTGAAGAGTGCGTGACCGCCATCCAATCCGGGGATAGGCAGTATGTTCATCACCGCAAGAATTATCGAAAGCAGAGCGCACTTTGACCAAAAGTCGAGCCAATTCCACTCCGTGGAGAAGATGCTGCCGATAGAGATAAAACCGCCAAGTTCCTCATAGACCTTGGTCTTGGGTTGGAATATCATCTTTATCTGTTGCCAATAGTCAGAAATCATCTTTCCGCAACGCTTTACACCGGCAGGTATAGCCTCAATCAGACTATACTCGATGTTTCTAACGCGCATAGGCATAATCATAACTCCGATGTTGCCTGCTGTGTCGAGCTTTGTCCTAAGTTGCAACTGCTCGCCTCTGCGCTCAACCTCGAGCGTAACAGAATCGCCCTTGTGAAGCTTAAGCTCGTTGTATATTACATTTCCGTCATCGCTTTTGAGCGAATTGATACCCACCACGCGGTCGCCACGCATAAGTCCGGCAGATAGAGCATCATTCGAGGCAACGCTGTCGATAATGAAGGGGACAACGGGTGAGAAGAAGAGCCTGCGCGAGTGACTCTTGCGCAATGCTATCAAATCCTCCATCTTGATAGTGAGTATCATAGTCTCACCTCCACGAACAATCTCTATATCGCGGTCTTTGTCGGTAAGTAACAATCGAGAGTTAATCTCCATTATGTTGTTAATTCCCTCGCCATCAATGGTGAGAATCCTATCACCATTCACGAAACCCAGCTGCTGAGCCTCCTCCGTAAAGTTGTAACCCCACTCGACATCCTCGTTTGCAATGTATTGGTCGCCCCAAGTAGCGCAAATGCCGGTGTAGATTACAAATGCCAACAGCACATTCATCACCACTCCGGCAATCATCACCAAAAAACGCTGCCATGCTGGCTTTGAGCGGAACTCCCAAGGCTGCACGGGTTGCTTCATCTGTTCGGTATCCATCGATTCGTCAATCATGCCGGCAATCTTCACATAGCCACCAAGCGGCAACCAACCAAGACCATACTCCGTATCACCTCGCTTGAACTTGAAAAGCGAGAACCATGGGTCGAAAAATATGTAGAACTTCTCGACTCGTATCTTGAATATACGAGCCATGATGAAGTGACCAAACTCGTGTAAACCTACGAGAATAGTAAAGCAAAGGAATAGTTGTGCGATTTTGATTAAAATATCCATCTTATGAAAGTTTTAGGTACTGCTTAGCGAGTCTTCTCGACTCTTCATCCACCATTGCATAGTCGTCAGCCGATTTCGGGTAGAAGAAATTTGCATTCTTCAGGGCATACTCAATAGCCCCCACAATATCGATGTAGCGACAGCGGTGCTTGAGGAAAGCTTCGACAGCCACTTCGTTGGCACCATTCATCGTACCGGCAGCCGAGCCTCCACGTCTCAGGCAGTCGTAAGCGATGTCGAGTGCGGGATACTTTTGGCGGTCAACAGCTGCAAAGCTCAATGAAGGATTATCCAAGAACGAAAAATGTTCTGTGGGGCGTACGGCTCTTTGCGGAAACATCATTGCAAGGCTGATGGGAATATGCATATCCGGTGAGCCGAGCTGAGCTTTGATGGCTCCATCCTCGAACTCGACCATCGAGTGAACAATAGCCTGAGGGTGTATTATAATATCAATCTTCTCGCCACCTAAGCCAAAGAGCCAATGTGCCTCGATAACCTCGAACCCCTTGTTTACAAGCGTTGCCGAGTCGATGGTTATCTTCTTGCCCATCGACCATTGAGGGTGCTTAAGAGCCATCTCGGGAGTGATGTTGTCAAGCTCCGAACGGGGAATATCTCTTAAAGCTCCGCCCGAGCAGGTTAGTATGAGTCGCCTGATGGGTGAACTCTCGCCCATCAAACACTGAAATATTGCCGAATGTTCCGAGTCGATGGGTAGTATGGGAGCCTGTTTTTGGCGCGACAGGCTCATCACAAGTTCGCCTCCCACCACCAGCGACTCTTTGTTGGCGAGTGCAAGACGCTTGCCCGCACCTACTGCTGCGAGGGTGGGTCTGAGACCCGAATAGCCGACAAGCGCATTTATGACCATAGCCACAGCTCCGCTCTCGGCGCACTGCTCCACAGCGTCGCTGCCGGCATAGACCTTGATATTTGTCCTCCGGAGAGCCTCTTTGAGCGACTCATAGTGGGTGGTGTTTGCGATAACCACACTATCCACGTCGAACTCTTGAGCCTGTGCTGCAAGGCGTTGCCAATTGTTGTTTGCCGTAAGTGTTACAATCTCGAAACGGTCGGGATTTTCGCGTACTATGTCGAGCGTCTGCTCTCCGATTGACCCCGTAGAGCCTAAAACTGCGATAGGTAATCTCATCGTTCTGCTTTGTGTGGGGGGATTAGAATACGATATATGCTTCGGGGTCAACAGCCTTGCCGTCGTTCCATAGCTGAAACTCAAATGGTCTCGACTCCTCGCGGTCGTTGGTCGTGGTGGCACCAATCAGAAATCCTGACTTCACTCTCTGACCTGCCGAGACATTCGAGCGCAACATATTTCGAGATATAGATATGAGATTGCCACTATGCTGTATGGTTACCACATAACCGGCGTCGGGAGTCCATATCGAACTGATGATGGTTCCGTCGTCGATGGCTGCCACATCAGCCTCCGAGGAAGTTGCAATCTTAACACCATATACCTGCTCTTTGAGGTCGAATCGTTGGGTGATGAGGCCGTTGACCGGTGTCACCATCTCGATAGCCTCTCTTACCGAGCGGCGCGAAGAGGTCTGCCCCAGCGAGTAGGGACCATCGCCTTCCATCTGTGCGCGAAGTGCCGAGTCGGCAGAGTTGGGCATCACAAGGCTCTTGTCAAGACGAGTGCTGTCGTCGGTTTGGTAGGTTCGCGCAACGGGCGAACGACCCTCGAGAATCATCGTTACATTCTCATTGTAAGTGAGCATACTATTCACTACTCGCTCCATAGAGTCCAATCGCATGATGTTTGCCACCAGATTCTCTCTTGAACGAGTAGCCTCGGTGCGATAACCCGGCAGAAGTTCGAGTATTGGGGTGTAAGCCACCAATATCAACATACCGAAGAAGATAATCAGCACGAAAGCTACCGCTGCCGAAAGTATGCCTGCGGCAGAGATGTGCATATACCACCTCTCCTCACCACTCTCGATGTCCTCAATCTTCAGGCGTCGTTTGAGTTTTGCCTGTTGCCATAATACTTTTATCTTATCGCTAAGTGCCATAACAACCCTTTTTGCTTGTTATAATTAAAGCGCAAATTTAACAAAAAACGTACATAACGCCAAACATATTATCCAAACAGACGACAATTTGAGATAAAATTTGCTTATTAGCTATCAGTTACATACCTTTGCACTGCAAAATTCACAATTGCAGAATATTATTGAGAAAAAGTGGATAAAAACTGATATTATGATTAAACCTTCGTTACTTGTGTTGGCTGCCGGTATGGCATCGCGCTATGGTTCGTTGAAACAGATGGATGGTGTAGGCCCTAATGGAGAGGCTATTATCGACTACTCGGTGGCAGATGCTATTCGTGCCGGATTTAGCAAGGTGGTGTTCGTTATCCGTCGCTCGTTTGCTGAGGAGTTTCGCGAGGTCTTTAGCGCAGAACGTTTTGGCGGTAAGATTCAGGTAGAGTATGTATATCAAGAGCTTGATGCGTTACCAGAGGGTTTCTCGCTGCCCGAAGACAGAGTAAAGCCTTGGGGTACGAACCATGCCGTAATGATGGGAGCCGATGTTATTGGTGAGCCATTTGCGGTTATCAATGCCGACGACTTCTATGGTAGAGCAGCTTTCGAGGTTATGGCTCAGTATCTTATGGGTCTGGGTGAGGGTAGTAGCAACCGCTATTGCATGGTAGCCTATAATCTGGGCAATACTCTTTCGGATAATGGTACCGTCTCGCGTGGTGTATGTACCATAGGCGCAGATTCGATGCTCAGCGGAATGATTGAGCATACCAAAATCGAGCGCGATAGAGAGAGTGGCGAGATTGTCGATAGAGCAAATTCTTCAGATATGAAGCTCCTCGACTCTACTCCCGTTTCGATGAATCTGTTTGGCTTTACGCCCGACTATTTTGCCCACTGCTACGACTTCTTTGTGGAGTTCCTGCGCACCCGTGGCTCGGAGCTTACCTCGGAGTGTTATATGCCCTCGGTTGTAAACCGCCTTATCGAGAGTGGCGTAGCTACGGTCGAAGTTCTGCACTCGCCTGCTAAGTGGTTTGGTGTGACCTATAAAGCCGACCGCGAACCCTTGCAGAAGCAACTTCAGCAGATGATTGGCGAGGGTGTCTATTCGTCGCCTTTAGAGTTTTAGAGAAAGAAACTTCTGACATAGAGAGCGTGTCCAAATGTACTGCCCAAAAGTTGGACACGCTCTTTATCCTTGCCATTTACCAACTCTCGCCCATCTCTACTAATATCTCTTTTGCTTGATGGTCTCCATTGCGAGCTGCCTTACGCAGCCATTTTGCCGCTTCGTAGTCGTTGGACTCCACACCTTCGCCATTGTAGTAACATATTCCCAGATTGTATTGCGCGGCTACAACATCTTGCTCGGCAGCTTTCCTAAACCATTTTACCGCTTCGTAGTAGTTCTGGTTAACACCTTTACCTTTATAGTAGTACAATCCCAAATTGTATTGAGCGCTCGCAACACCTTGCTCGGCTGCTTTTTTGTACCATTTGGCAGCTTCGTAATCACTTTGGCTGACACCCTTGCCAAGATAGTAGTTCAAACCTAAATTGAATTGAGCTCGGGCATCACCCTTCTCGGCAGCTTTTCTATACCATTTTACCGATTCGTAATCGTTTTGGCTAACGCCTGAACCATTCAAATAACATTCACCCATATAAAATTCGGCATCGGTATATCCTTGGTCGGCAGCTTTTCTAAACCATCTTGCTGCCTCCGAGTAGTTGCGGTCAACGCCATTACCTCTATAGTAGAGCAGAGCCAAATTGTATTGTGCCATCGCTATACCTTCCTCGGCAACATTTCTGAACCATCTTGCTGCCTCTGAGTAGTTTTGGTCAACGCCATCACCATTTTTATAGCACACCCCCAAATTGTATTGAGCAGCTATAAGACCCTGCTCGGCAGCCTTGCGATACCATTTTACTGCCTCATAGCAGTTTTTGCCCAACCCCTTGCCATTCTCGTAACATAAGCCTAAGTTTAGTTGAGCTACAACATCACCCATCGGGGCTACTCGTTTATACCACTTTACAGTCCCGGTCAGGTTTGCCTTCGCAGCTTTGCCGTACCACTCATCTGCTGCCATAACATCTTGTGATGTGCCTTTACCCGTAGAGTAGCACCACGCCAGATTGAGCATGGCGTAGCAATATCTCTGTTTTGCTGCCTTTAGCCACCACCCAAACGCTTCGGCATCATTGCGCTCCACGCCATAGCCATTGTTATAACATACTCCTAAGCTACATTGGGCAGCGGCATTGCCCTTCTCGGCAGCCTTCATATACCACTTTACGGCCTCGTTGTAGTCCTGATTTGTGCCGTAACCAAAGTAGTAGCAGTTTCCTATTCCGTTTTGACCCTCCGCACAGCCCTTTTCGGCAGCCTTCAGATACCATTTTGCTGCCTCGTTGTAGTTGCGATTTAAACCGGTGCCGTAGTAATAAAACTCTCCCATCTTACTTTGTGCATCGTATATGCCACTCTCGGCAGCCTTTCTATACCACTCGGCAGCCTTGGTGTAATTTTGCGAATAGCCATAGCCATTCTCGTAACACCAAGCCAACCTGTAAGCCGAACTCATATTCCCTTGCCTAGCAGCCTCTTCCCATAGGGTTGCGGCATATGAAAGGCTTTGCGTTAGACCTCCTTCGCCATTAAAGTAGTAGAACGCCAGCGAATATTTTGCTCGCGCATCTCCCTGATTGGCAGCCTGCTTAAATAGCTCCACAGCCTTATATATATTTCGCTCTACGCCCTTGCCGTCGGAGTAGCAATATGCCAATTCGCGTTGAGCATCGGCATAACCCTGTTCGCTGGACTTGGTGTACCAATATATAGCATCCGACATATTTTCAGTCTTACAGCAATCTGCCAGCCAATATTGAGCAGGGGCATACTCCTTATATGCGGCTTTCCTGAATAGCTTCATTGCCTTTTCTTTGTCTTGGAGGCTGCAGGACCAAAATAGTAACGATGAAAAGCTAAGTTGTACTGAGCTTCTGTATTGTCTTGCCCTGCAGCCTCTTCCCATAACCTATACCCTTCATCGTAGTTGGGCTCTACTCCCTTACCGTGGAAAAACATGGAGCCTAATCTGTTTTGTGCTGCTGCATTGCCCTTTTCGATAGCTCTCTTATACCACTTGATAGCCTCGTTGCTGTTTTGGGTAAAATGGATACCCTCTTCATAGCACCTGCCTAAGTTGTATTGAGCATAGGACAGCCCTTTATGGGCAGCAGAGTTGTATAGCTCAGTTGCCTTAGATAGGTCTTGACCCACGCCAATTCCATTTTCGTAGCACTCGCCTAAGAGGTTTTGTGCTGCAATATCCCCCTTTCCAGCCGCCTCTAAGTACCACTCTGCACAGCCCTTTAGTTCGAGCGTCGAGTACAACTCTGCAGCCTTTTCATAATCCTGCTCAGTGCCTAATCCCATAGAGTAACACCACGCCAATTTTTGCTTGCTGACCCCATAAGACTCGGCTGAAAATTCGTACTGCTTCACTGCTTCGACATAGTCTTGCTCTACTCCACGCCCGTAGTAGTAACACTCGCCCACCATATATGCAGCAGATGGATCTGTGTAGGCAACCTCTTTGAATAGCTTTGCTGCTTTGGTGTAGTTTGTGGCAATGCCTTTACCTTCGTAATAGATGAATGCCAGATTTAATTGTGCCGAAACGATTATGGGGTCGTCACCGGCTCCATCTATAACCTTTTGATACCACTTTGCGGCTTCGGCTTTGTTTTGTTTTACACCATTATACCCATAATCATAGCACGTAGCAAGCTGAAACTGTGCCTCTATATCACCCTGCTTGGCGGGTTTTACGTACTGCTTGTAGCCCTCGGAGTGTACTTGTGCAAAGAGCGCAAAGAGTGTTGTGAGTGTGAAGATTGAGGTTAATAAGAGTCGTTTCATAGTTCAAAGGTTTAGAGGTTCTGTTCTCAAAGTTATGAAAAAATATCGAAACGACCAAACGATAAAAAAATTAGGCAGACCATTTAAGCCTGCCTAACTAAGTAAGTCTTAATTTGTTAGTCCAACCATCCCTCCTTAACGAGTTGTTCTCTGACCTTTACCCAATCCACCACGGGGCGGGGGCAGGAATCGACAATCTTAAGGGGGCAGCCCAAGTTGCTGTCGTCGATATAGAGGTGGGCATAGACCTTGGGCGAGGAGGTCCATTCTTTCTGCTCGGGGTTGTTGTTCACCGCCCACAGAGGTATCTTGCGCTCCTCGAACCAACGCTTAGCCTTGTCGAGGAGTTTTCCACTGCGCATTGTGTAAAGTATAAGGCGGTTGTTGTTTGCCACAAGTTCGCGAAGCACACTCTCGGCACCCACATCATCGCCCGTATAGGGGTATTCGTGGGTAACAACAGTACCATCGAAATCGACAGCTATGATGCAATCTCTAATTGCCATAGTATTAGGAGTTTAACCACTGTTTGATTCTCACGACAAACGACTTTTTGGGTGCTTTGTCCTCGTCGCCGTAGCCATATCCGTAGCCATATCCGTAACCATAGCCATAGCCCGTACGTTTGATGGTAGAGCCGTTGAGTATAATCGAGAGGTTGCGGAAACGCTTCTCGTTGTAGAAACGCTCGATATCGGGCAGCTGACGACGGTCGAGCAGACCCTCTCTTACCACATAAATCGTCAGGTCGCACAGACGGTCGAGAATCATAGCGTCGGCAACTATAAGCGCAGGTACACTATCCATTATAATATAGTCGTACTCGCCACGCAGACGCTCCATCATATCGTCGAGCTTCTCCGAGAGGAGCATTTCGGCGGGGTTGGGGGGCTGTACACCGGCAAACATCATATCGAGGTTGGGGTGTATCTGGCTCTCCAGAATAAGGTCGTCGGCACTCTTGACCGAGCCACTGAGGAAGGAGCTAAGTCCGCGATTATCCTTAGCGTGACCCATAATCTTGGTCAGCGAACGACGTCTGAGGTCGAAGTCGATGAGCAACACACGCTTGCCTGCCATTGCCATAGTCATCGCAAGGTTTGTCGATACGAAGGTCTTGCCGGCGTGAGGATTCGACGAGGTAATCATAATGACCTTCAGCTCTCTATCCTTGTGGATATTCATAAAGTTCATATTGGTCCTCAGGATTCTAAATGCCTCCGATACGGCATCACGACCATTTTCGTGGACAACAATTCCGTGGGGAGCTGTGCCGTTGTATTGCGGTATCTCGCCAAGGAAGGGAATGCTTGTGTGGTCCTCGATATCCTTGCGACCACGAATCGAGGTGTCGAGAATCTCCAGCAGGTAGATTATGGCAAACGGTATGCCCAGACCCATAATCAGCGCAATTGCCATAATGATAAGTGTGTTGGGGTAGTCGGGCAGGGTAGGACCAAAAGCCTCATCGACGATGCGTGAGTTAGGCTCCACAACCTCCAATGCCAACTCGTTCTCTTCGCGCTTCTGGAGCAGGTAGAGATAAAGTTCCTCTTTGACCTTCTGCTGACGCACACTGCTGAGTACCTCTTTCTCCTGACTCGAAGCGTTACGTATGCGATAAGCAACCGAACGCTCCTCGTTGCGTATTGCCTGAGCCTGAATCTCGAGTGCGCTGATGTGGGCAGCGAGCGACGATATGATGGCTTGTCGGCTCGACTCCACAGTGTTGTTCAAGCTCTGAAGTGTGGGGTTGTTCGCATTACCCTCGGCAGCGAGCTTGTTGCGCGCCAGAACCATATTGTTGTATTCGTTTATCTGCTGAGCAATGGCAGGAGTTACGACAGCTGCGCTGGCAGGTATGAGCGAAGAGTTTTGGCTCTCCTTGACCAAAAACTCGTGGATATACTTCGCCATTGCAATCTGATTTTCAATGCCCAGCCCCTCGACCTTATACTTCGAACTCTCGGCGAGCAGACGCTCAGCCTCGGTCTGAAGATCAAAGATGTTGTTCGTGCGCTTGAACTCCTGAATGGTGTTGTCAACCTTACCCAGCTCCTCGCTGATAATCGAGAGTCTGTTGTCGATGAAGGTAGCGGTCTCACGAGCCACAGCACGCTTATCCTCCACAGCGTCAGAGTTGTACATCAGAATCAGGGTGTTGAGTACATCTTCTGCACGCTGAGGCACAACATCGCGCATATTGAGCGTGATGATTGACGACATCTTATTTGCCACGCTACTCTTTACGGCTGCACGATAGCGATTGGTAACCTTGTGCAGAGAAGCTCGTGTGGCGGTGATATCGCTGCCTACATACTCCTCGTTGAGGTAGAGTGTTGGTCTGACCACGACGGTTCCGATAGGGGTGCTTACCGTATCGTTCATACGGCATTTGATAACCTGCTTGCGCTCGGGCTTGGTAATCTCCTTGCGATTGAAGGAGTGGAGTGTCAGGGTGCTGTCTGCACCTATGGTAATCTTAAACTGCACACCCTCATAGTCGTTGGCGTTGATATACTCCACAGCCAAGGGACTACTCTTGTAGAGTGTTACGTCGCGGAGTCCTATGCCTGTGGAGTAGTTCTTCGTCAGGTCGAGGTGACGAACCACCTGCTCCATCAATCTGCGCGATTGCAGGATGTAGATTTCATTATCCACATTTCGGCGAGTGGAGAATCCTGCCAACTCGCTGAATGCCTGTATGCTTGCGTCACCACCCTTGCGCGAGTCCTTGACCAAAATCGTAGCCGAGCGGGTATATACCTTCTCTGTTGATGCTATGTAGAGATAAGCTGCACCTACACACAAAACCACCGATAGGCAGAACCAATACCAATTGGCAAGCACCATCTTTAGTAGGTCGCTGAGCGAAAAAATGGGAGTATCCTTAATCTCCTGCTGCAACTTGTTGTCTTGCTGAGTGTTCATCGCTATTTGCTTGCAAAGTTAATGGTTACTACAAGTGTTGCTACCGATATAGCAGTCGATATGAGTGAAAGGTAGAAGGTGCGGTTTTGGTTATACTCACCTGTCTGCGCCTTGTACTTGTTGGGTTTTACGTATATCACATCGTTCTGTTGCAGGTAGTAGTAGGGCGAGAGGAATATATCCTGACTCGTAAGGTCGAGCTGTGCGGTTGTGCGCACGCCATTGTTCTCTCTGATTACGGTCACATCGCTACGCTGACCATAAATCGTAAGGTCGCCTGCCATAGCCAGAGCCTCGAAGAGCGTGAGCCTGTCGGAGGTGATGTTGTATCTTCCGGGCTTCTGAACCTCACCCAATATCGAGATTGCAAGGTCGGCAAACTGGACATTGACCGAGGGGTCTTGCAGATGACCGCCCTCGCGAATCAACCTCTCAATCTCGCGGGCAAGCTCATGACGAGTCTTACCGTTGCAGTCGATGGCACCGATGATGGGCATCAGGAGCATACCCTTCTCATCGATGGTGCGAATCTGAATCGCCGAGTTGGGGTTGGTGATGTTGTTGATGCGGTCGATGGGGGTACCCGTCAATGAGTTGTACGACGATGAGGTGTTGAACGGAGCTGCCAACTCGGGGTGGCTGCTGTTGACCACAACAGTTATCTGGTCGTGGGGCTTAAGACGTATCTGATAGGTGTCAATAAGCTCCATAATTCTCTCGGGCGAGAGGTCCTGAAGATAGAGCGCACGCTTTTGTGCCGAACACGATGCAAAGAGTATCGCTATCGCAACTATGAATAATATTTTTCTCATAACCTTGTTTTTTATCTTCTGTTTTGGGGCAAACTTTACTCTCTTTTTAGTCTCTCTTCACTATGTGAAGCGTAGTGTTTTTCGAGAGTTATCTCCCGACAAAGTCGGGCAGGGTCGCTACAATGTGGCAAAGATACAAAAAAAATAGTAAATACAATAGTAAAAAACAGCTTTTGAATGACTCTTGTCGTCTGTTGCGGGGTCTCAGGTAAAAGAAAATCGGGCAAGCCGACTTTTATGCCTACCCGATTTGTCTGATTTTCAGTGTGGCTCGTAGTCCAATGACGAGTTAGCTCTCTTGGATTTTTCCCTCAAGCCAATCCATAAAATCGGTTGTGCGGAAACGCGACACGAAACATTCGGCGTTAGGGTCGGATAACAGATTGACTTTGAGTCTGTTATTTAGGTGCTTGGAGATGTTCTTTATGTCGTCGAGAGCAATAATTTGGCTTCTCGAGATTCTGAAAAAACGAGCAGGGTCAACGCTCTCCTGTACGCTGTCGAGCGTCATATCCACAATGTAGCGTTTGTTGTCTTGGGTCAGGGCGTAGGTACTCTTATCTTCGGCTATGAATCCTACGATATCTTCTATCTTGAGCATCACAAATCTATCGCCCAGACGTATTACGAATCGTTGTTTCCATCTGTTGACCTTTTCGCCGGCGAGGGCTGCGCGCAGAGCCTCAATGTTGAGTGTCGAGGAGGTGTGCTGCTTGGGCTTACAACGCTCAACGGCATTGTGCAGCTCGGTGGTGTCAATCGGCTTCAGCAGATAGTCTATGGCGTTGATTTTGAAGGCTCTGATAGCATAAGTGTCGTATGCTGTGGTGATAATCACGTTGGCGTCAATCTTCACCTTGTCGAATATGTCGAAGCACATGCCGTCAGAAAGCTCAACATCCAAAAAGATGATGTCGGCCCTGTTCTCGGGATTCCGGAACCATTCGCACACTCCCCTTACCGATGAGAGCATACCTACAATTTCGGCATCGGGGTAGCCCTCTAAAATCAGGTTCTTGATATTGTTTTGAGCCAACGGCTCATCCTCTACAATCAATATTTTCATCACTTTTTAAGTTTAATGAGTGGCAGACTCACTCGGAAGCTATCCGTGCTTTTCTCCACCCTGATTTCACGTTGTGCTATGTCGTAATATTGCTGTGCTAAAGTCTTGAGTCCGAGGTGTGTGGAACTTGAACGCGAACTGATTCTCGGTTGCAGGTTGTTCTCCACCCAGAGCCACTCACCATCAGTCCTTACCCGTATTGACAGGGGTTGCTTGAAGTTGACGATGTTGTGTTTGGTCGCATTTTCAATGAGTTGTTGCAGGGAACAGGGAACCACCATCTTCTTGTACGACTCTTCGTCAATCTCGACCGATATGTCTAACCCCTCGCTGAATCGCTCTTTGATAAGGTCTATGTACATATCGACAAACGACATCTCCTCGCTCAGGGTTACCAAGCTCTCCTCTTCGGAGTGGAGCATATAGCGATAGATGCCTGCCAATTTGCGAATGAAAGCTCCCGCACGCTGCTTGTCACCCTCCTGCACCAAGGCGTCGAGTATGTTGAGCGAATTGAACAAGAAGTGAGGATTAACCTGCGACTTGAACTTGTCATACTGATATTGTGCCAAATGACGTTGTTGACGTTCCAAAAGCAACTCGCGCCTTGAATTTATCAAAAAATAGCCCAATACCAGCAGTGTGTATGAAGCAATGCAAATCAACAAAACAATCAGCAACATTCTAATAAACAGAGCTGTGGTAACCTCTGCTTCCTGCCACGGACTGTAGAGTACGACGAGTGTGGTGAGTATTGTAACAATTACAATAGACGACACAAACCAGCCGATGTGCTTCCAGCGTGTCGTGATGGAGCTAATCGAGTTAATATATAGGTGTACGGCAACAACATTCGAGCAGATGAGAAATATGAGTGCGAGGGTGTTGGAAAAGAGTGCTTCTAGTTGGCTGTATATGCTCTCCTGCTCGGCGTAGTAGTGCCTCATAATCAGTATGTAGGAAACTCTGAATATGAGTACTATTGTGGCGATAATGGCAATGTAGAGCGACTTTACACTCTTGTTTTTTGATTGAGAGTGTCCGCCCCTTGTTCGTGCCACCAAATATGTTCCCCAACCTGCTATCTCGGTGATTATAAATGTCGAAATAGAAGGAGCCAACATTGTATTGCCTGTCAATATTAGCAACGACCTTTCGCCATAGACTCCCAACAGAAATCCGACGAAGCTGGCAACCAGCGTAACGAAGGCTGCAATCTCGAGTCTTAGTGAGTGGCGTATCGAGATTACCGCAATCATCGAGATTGTGAGAATCGTGAGGGGAACATCGTCGTAATAGTGCAAGGCTCTACCCGCCATTGCAACTATGGCGTGAGCAAGTGCAAACAGGTGGATAATCATTCCGGTCGTCATCCCTCTGCTTGTCGATTTTGGTAGTATGGGGTTAGTATAAAACATCGACCAAAGGTAGATAAAATTTTATAAAAACAGACCGTCTCTATGTAAAATTTTTCAAAAACTCGCCACTTTGGCAAATTTTGCCTTTCCCGTTTATACCCTTAAATGGTCAGTTCGTCACTTTATTTGCGCAGTTCGTCGCCTATGTTTTGTTTTTGCTAAATATTTTATAAATATTTGTGTGGTTAAACGTGGCCGAAATAATTTTTTAAGAATTTTAAGAATATGCAAAAACCTAACCTATCTTTCTGGCAGATGTGGAATCTGAGCTTCGGTTTCTTCGGCGTTCAGATTGCTTACGCTCTTCAGAGTGCCAACATCAGCCGTATCTTTGCAACTCTCGGTGCCGACCCGCACGACTTGAGTTACTTCTGGATTCTGCCCCCTCTTATGGGTATGATTGTTCAGCCCCTTGTTGGAACTTGGAGCGACAAGACATGGTGTCGTTGGGGTCGTCGTAAGCCCTATCTCTATGTTGGTGCCGTGGTGGCAATTATCGTTATGGCTCTGCTGCCCAACTCGGGTAGCTTCAACCTCACGGTCAAGGCGGCAATGTCGTTTGGTCTTATTATGCTGATGTTGCTCGACACCTCGATCAATATGGCTATGCAGCCCTTCAAGATGATGGTAGGCGATATCGTAAACGAGGAGCAGAAGGGTAAGGCATACTCGATTCAGAGCCTGCTCTGCAACGCAGGTTCGCTCGTGGGTTATATCTTCCCCTATCTCTTCACTTGGATTGGTATCTCGAACGTAGCTCCCGAGGGTCAGATTCCTGATTCGGTGACCTATTCGTTCTACGTAGGTGCGGCAATCCTCATCCTCTGCGTACTCTATACCGGCATATCGGTCAAGGAGCTTTCGCCCGAGGAGATGGCGCGTTACAGCGAGCCTAAGAAGGAGGAAGAGGGCGAGAGCGATAGCGAGAGTTTCGTCACCTTGCTTAAGAAGGCTCCTGCTGCATTCTGGCAGATTGGTCTGGTGCAGTTCTTCTGCTGGTTTGCATTCCTCTATATGTGGACCTATACCAATGGCGGTATTGCCGACAATGTTTGGGGTACGACAGACGTGAAATCGGCTGACTACCAGATTGCAGGCAACTGGGTTGGCGTGTTGTTCGCCGTACAGAGTATCGGTTCTGTGGTGTGGGCAATGATTCTTGCACAAATCAAGAACATCAAGTTCGGCTATTCGTTGAGCCTTGTGCTGGGTGGTTTGGGCTTTATCTCGACCCTCTTTGTCAAGGACCAGTATCTGCTCTTTGGTTCGTTCCTGCTTATCGGTTGCGGTTGGGCTGCAATGCTCTCAATGCCCTTCGCTCTGCTGACTAACGCATTGTCGGGCAGCCGTTCGATGGGTGCTTACCTTGGTCTGTTCAACTGCACTATCTGCCTGCCTCAGATTGTGGCTTCGCTCGTGGGTGGAGCAATTCTCAAACTTGTAGGCGGTGGTCAGATTATGATGCTTGTGGTAGCAGGTGTCTGCCTGATTTTGGGTGCTATATGTGTGCCTATCATCAAGGAGCGCAAATAACGAAAACTAAGTACTACAAAATATCCTTACTAAATTCACAAAATTATTAACTAACACGAACAGCTTTATGCGAAAAATTTTAGCTTATGTGTTGAGTGTGATGCTCATTGGGCTAATCACTCCCCACTTTGCATGGGCCCAGAAGGGTTCGTACAAGGTGCAGGGCGTCGTGGTGGACAACACCGGACTGCCCGTCATTGGAGCCACCGTTGTTGAGGTGGGTACTACCAATGGTATTTCGACCGGTATCGACGGTGACTATACCCTCATGGTAAAGGGTCCCGAGTCGGTTATCGAGATCTCCTACATCGGCTACAAGAGCGTTCAGCTCGTAGCTTCGTCGGAGCTTTTGAAGAACTTAACCCTTGAGGAGGACCTCCAGACTCTGGACGAGGTCGTAGTCATCGGTTATGGTACGGTTAAGAAGAACGATATGACCGGTTCGGTCGTAGCCGTTAAGGCTGAGGAGCTTAACCGTGGTGCTGTGGTATCTACTCAGGATATGCTTCAGGGTAAGGTCCCCGGTCTTCAGGTTATCCCCGGCAACGGTGGTCCTAACTCGGCTGCAACTATCCGTATCCGTGGTATGGCATCACTTAACGCATCGATCGATCCTCTTATCGTGATCGACGGTGTGCCTATCGCATCTGATGGTGGTGCAGGTACCGCTAACCCCCTCTCGATGGTAAATGCTAACGATATCGAGTCGTTTACGGTGTTGAAGGATGCATCGGCAGCGGCTATCTACGGTTCGCGTGCATCGAATGGTGTCATCATCATTACCACCAAGAAGGGTAAGGGTAACAAGCTCAACGTATCGTACAATGGTTCGGTCAGCGTTTCGACCAACTCCGACACTATGCCTGTAATGGAGGCTCAGGAGTTCCGCAACTACATTACTTCGGTATTCCCCGAGGGTACTGTAACCGGTGACGCTGTACGTGGTTTGATGGGTGATAAGAACACCGATTGGCAGTCGCTTATCTTCCGTACCGCTATCTCGCACGACCATAACGTTAGCCTCTATGGCAACTATAACGACCTTATGCCTTATCGTGCATCGGTTGGTTATACCGGTCAGCAGGGTACTTTGGAGTCGTCGAAGTTCGACCGTGCTACCATCGACCTCAGCCTTGCTCCCAAGTTCTTCGACAAGCACCTCACCGTATCGCTCAACGCTAAGGGCGTTTACACCAAAGAGGATTATGCTGATTCGGGTGCAGTAGGTGCAGCTGCGTTCTATAACCCCACCGTTGATCCCTATTTCCGCAACGAGGATGGTTCGATTGACTATACCACCACTAACGGTTACTACAACCTCAGCAACAATGGTGGTCGTGGCGAGAACTTCAGTCCCAACAACCTTGTTGAGACCAGCCCCCTTTCGACTCTGTTCGATCAGTACAGCTTCGCTAAGGTATATCGTTTCCTCGGTAACGCACAGATCGATTATAAGGTTCATGGTCTCGAGGCTCTTCGCTTCAACCTTAACCTCGGTTTGGATTGGTCGAAATCGGCAGAGGATAGCGGTGCAAATCCCGGTTCGTTCCAGGCTTACGAGGATACTCAGGCTATTGGTTGGGGTCAGTACACCGATGGTTCGAACCTTCGTCGTAATCAGGTGTTGGATTTCTACGCTAACTACAACGAGACTTGGGGTAAGCACAACCTCGACGCGATGATTGGTTACTCCTGGCAGCACACCTATGGTGCTTCGCAGTATCTGCACTACTTCAACGAGACCGGCGAGCTGAACCCCGAGCAGGACAACAAGCGTTCGCAGTGGGAGAGCTACCTCGTATCGTTCTATGGTCGTATCAACTACTCGATTGCATCGAAGTACTTGTTCACCTTCACTCTCCGTGCCGACGGTTCGTCGAAGTTCTCGGAGGATAATCGTTGGGGTTACTTCCCCTCGGCAGCATTCGCTTGGAACCTGATGGAGGAGAGCTTCCTTAAGGATCAGGATGTTGTTTCGATTTTGAAGCTCCGTCTGGGTTATGGTCAGACCGGTCAGCAGGAGATTGGTAACTACAAGTATCTGCCCGGTTACTCGCTCTCGACCGGCAAGACCAATATGACCAACATGGGTAACTATGGTTATAGCTACTTCTGGACTCCTCTGGCTTACGATCCCGATATCAAGTGGGAGACTACCACTACATATAATATAGGTGTTGACTTCGGTTTCCTCGATGGTCGTATCGCCGGTTCGGTTGATGTTTATCGCCGCGACACCAAGGATCTGTTGAACTCGGTAACCACTCCTCTGGGTGCTAACTTCGGTACTTCGCTCCTTACCAACATCGGTACGATGCGTAATCAGGGTGTTGAGGTTTCGTTGGATTTCACTCCCGTACGTACCAAGGATTGGAACCTGCGTATCGGCTTCAACGGTACCTATCAGGATACCGAGTTCGTGAAGCTCGACAACAAGGCATCTGACGACTACGCTATCCGCTTCAACAAGCCCAGTAAGGGTACCGGTGGTTCTGACCTCCAGATGCACGCTGAGGGCGAGAAGCCTTATACCTTCTACACCTTCCAGCAGCTCTACGACGCTGATGGCAACCCCATCCAGAATGCAATGGTTGACCGCAATGGTGATGGCAAGATTACTCAGGACGACCGCTACAACACCGGTAAGAGCTCGCTTCCCGACTTCTTCTATGGTGTGAACCTCAAGCTCAGCTACAAGAATTGGGACTTCGGTTTCAACGGTCACGGTACTGTTGGCAACTATGTATGGAACGACTTCTTCTCGGGCAACTCGACTGCAGCTATCGACGTAAACTCGGGTATCCTCTCGAACTACGCATCGGCTGTTAAGCAGACCGGTTGGACTGCAGCTAACAAAACCGAGCAGGCTTACTCTGACCTGTTCCTCGAGGATGCATCGTTCTTCCGTATGGACGACATCAACCTCGGTTACACCTTCGATAAGATTGGTAATACCGACCTGAAGATTCGTCTTGCAGCAGGTGTTCAGAACGTATTCGTAATCACCAAGTATAGCGGTGTTGACCCCGAGGTTTCGGGTGTAGAAGGTATCGACGGCACTATTTGGCCTCGTCCTCGCATCTACTCGCTGCGTGTGAACCTTAATTTCTAATCAAATTAAATGTTTATTCAGATGAAAACAAGATATTTAGCATTAGCGGTTGCAGGTCTTCTTTTCTGCGGTTCGTGCGTGAACGATCTGGAGACTTTGCCTATCAACGAGTGGGATGTAACCTCGGAGACCGCTTATGGAGCTGACGAGGAGGGCTATATTCAGGGCCTTGCCAAGCTCTACAACACTATCTCGACTCACGAGTTGACCGATATCTCGGGTGTTGACGGTGGTGCGACTTCTACTATCCGTGCATTCTGGGCTTGCCAGGAGATTACCACCGACGCTTGTAAGTGTGCGTGGGGTAACGATGCTTGGGTACACGCTATGAACACCAACACTTGGTCTGATGCCGAGAACGAGGCAGTGTTCGGTGTATTCTTCCGTTCGCTTCAGGCTATTTCGTATGTTAACGAGTATATCCGCCAGACTGAGCCCGGTAAGCTCTCGAGCCGTGGTGTAAGTTCCGATTTGGCTAAGAAGATTCAGAGCTTCCGTGCTGAGGCTCGCTTCATCCGTGCTTACTACTATTGGATGGCAATGGATGTGTTCGGTGCTGTTCCTTTCTCGACCGAGAATTCGGCATTTGGTGCTGAGGCTCCCCTTCAGGCTTCGCGCGAGGAGGTTTACGCTTATGTAGTATCGGAGCTTGAGGCTCTGGCTGCTGATGATAGCGCAATCCCTGCTGCTCAGTCGAACTATCCCCGCGTTGACCGCGGTTCGGTTCTTGGTCTGTTGGCTCGTGTATATCTCAATGCTGAGGTTTACAGTGGCACTTCGGAGTATGAGAAGTGTAAGCAGACTTGCGAGAAGATTTTCGCTCTGGGCTACCAGCTCAGCCCCGTTTATTCGGACCTCTTCCGTGGTGACAATGGTCAGAATCCCGAAGCTCGTCAGGAGCTGCTCTTCGCTATCGACTATGATAGCCACAAGACCGAGTCTTATGGTGGTACTTCGTTCCTGACTTTGGCTGCTATTGCTTCGACCGACACTGAAAATGGTTTCATCAACGGTGTGAATGGTGCTTGGGGTGGTATCCGCACCACTTTGGACTATGCCGAGAAGTATTTCGATGTTAAGAATCCTAACTACGAGACCGGTGAGTACAATGTAGTTGACGAGCGTGGTAAGTTCTTCTATATCAAGGGTCGTCAGCCTCGCTTCACCACCGTTGAGGAGATGAACACCTTCATCTATGGTTGGAGCTGCATCAAGTACAACAACATTCCTCACGACAAGACTATGGAGGAGTTCAACGAGGAGGCTAAGGCTGAGGCATTTGCCGATATCGATTTCCCCGTAATCCGTCTTGGTGAAATTAACCTTATCTATGCTGAGGCTTGCGTACGTCTGGGTCAGGCTGCAACTGCTCAGAGCTATGTTGATGCATTGGCTGCACGTGCCGGTGTTGAGACTCACACCTTGACCAACAATTGGGAGACAGAGAAGGAGTGGTTCGTTGCTGAGCGCGCTCGCGAGCTTATGTGGGAGGCACACCGTCGTACCGACCTTATCCGCTACGACCTCTTCTCGTCGGCTAATTTCTTGTGGCCCTTCAAGGGTGGCGAGACTGCAGCAGGTCAGGGCTTCCCCGAGTACAAGGAGCTCTTCGCTATTCCTGCATCGCAGCTTGTTGCTAACCCCAACCTTGTAAACCCCGAGGGTTATTAGTAGTTGTAGGTTCTAACTTATAAAACAAAAGAACAGTATGAAATTTTTGAAATATTTTATGGCTCTTGTCGCTGCAGCCGGTATTATGACCGCCTGCGAGAGCGATCTTGAGGAGGTAAAGACCTACGACCCCAGCAATGTCGTAGCTCCCGTCCTCAACGACCTTGACACCGATGCCGTAGTCATCACAGGTGACAATAAGGATACAGGTATTCTCTCCGTGAGTTGGAAGGCTGCCGATTTCGGTGCTGCAACTCAGATTAACTACTCTGTACTTGCTTCGGCTAACGAAAGAGAGATTGCTGTTGTCAGCGGTATCTCTGAGACTCAGTTTGATGTGGCTTATGCCGTTCTGAACAACGCTGTTGCTCTTGCTGTTGAGGATGGTGGTCTTGGCCTTCCTACCGATGTAGCTTCTGAGGTTTCGATTCGTATCTCGGCTACCGTAGGTTCGACCTTCCCCACTGTATATTCGAATGCCATTGCATTGAACGTTACTCCTACCAACGCTGAGAAGCAGTACCCCGTTGTTTACGTTATCGGTACTCTCAATGGTTGGTTGCACGCTACTGTTGCTGCCAACAGCGATTTCCTCTACGACTTTACCGAGGAGGATAAGGTTTACGAGGGTATTGTTGACTTCGGTTTGAATGCTGATGGCGTATCGAATGCTGCTGCAGGTTGGAAGTTGTCGATTGCAGGCGATGGCTGGAACGATGCCGGTAACTGGGGTCTTGATGGTGAAGCTGAGGCTCCCGAGGCTGAGGCTAAGGAGGTATCGCTGATTTGTAGCGGTGGCTCGTCGGATCTTAAGATCTACTCGAAGCGTTACTACCACTTCGTATTCGACAAGTCGAATGCTGAGGCTCTTACTCTTAAGAACACCCTTTCGTTCGATAAGATGGGTATTATTGGTCTGAATGGTAATTGGAGCGATGATATCGTGATGGAGTTCAACAAGGCTAAGCGTCGCTTCTATGCTGATATTACTGCTGAGGCTGATACCGAGATTAAGTTCCGTACCGATGCTTCGTGGGATACCACTAACTGGGGTGTTACCGATGGTGCTGTTGCCGTAGGTGGTGGCAATATTCCCGTTGCTGCCGGTTCGTATCGTGTTTACTTCTACCTCTCGAACTCGGCTGATGTTTACTACGAGCTTGATGCTACGATGTTCGGTAAGGAGGAGCCTACCAATGGTGGTTCGGTTGCTCCTACCCCTTCGGTTCCCGCTTGGGCTATCCACGGTCAGACCGCAGCTGATGCTGAGTGGAAGGACTATGAGATGAAGGAGTCGGGCAATGCTTACGTTCTCCAGAACGTTGAGTTTGCTGCCGGCAACCAGTTTGGTTTCAAGAAGGAGGGTACTTGGATGTCGGCAGTCAGCGAGGCTGACCCCTTCAAGCCCACTGTTGATGTAGAGTTCGATATCACCGCTGAGGGTGGTAAGAATATCGAGATTGCAACTGCCGGTAAGTATGATGTCTATGTATATCCCGAAACCAACAAGGCTGTTGTTAAATCGACCTCTGTTCCCGAACCCGAGCCTAACCGTTGGGGTGTTATCGGTACTATTACCGGTTGGGGTTATGACCTCTACCTCGACGAGGTTGAGGGCGTTAAGGACCTCTTCGTTCTCAAGAACTTCACCGTAGCTGCTACTGACGAGTTCAAGGTGCGCTTCAACAACTCGTGGGATCCTAACACCATGAACTATGGCCTTGATGGTGGCGGTGCTATTGCTCCTAACACCTATCTGCCTGTTGTTGATGGCGAGAATAATGGTGGCAACACCAAGGTTACTGCTGATGGTACCTATGACTTCTACTTCGATTTGGCTAACAAGCGCTTCTACCTCATGGAGGTTGGTAAGTCTTACACCGAGGCTACCGAGGGTCAGGCTCAGCAGCCCGAGCAGCCCGTTGTTGACCTTACTGCACACGCTTGGAGCGTAATCGGTATCGGTGGCGATTGGGAAAAGGATGTTGAGATGACTGTTAGCGGCACTATGGCTTCGGTTAAGGAGGTTAACATTACCGCAAATCAGGGCTTCAAGCTCCGCGCTGACAAGGGCTGGGATTTGAGCTATGGTACCGATGGTGAGCCTGCTGAGGGTACTGACTACATCATCGTTGAGGTTGACAAGGCTATTGCCGGCGTTAACAACGGTAAGAATATGGCGGTTGCTGCTACCGGTATCTACGACATTTACTTCGACCTTAGCAATGGCGATATCTACGTTATGAACTCGGGCAACACCCCCGGTGGCGATGCTCCCGTTGGTATTTCGTGGGGTCTGTGTGGTACTATGACAGGTTGGGGCGAGACAGATGATGATGTTGCTCTGACCCTCGATACCGCTCTCTCGATGTATGTTGCTAAGAATTGCACTTTTGTTGCTGGTGATAAGTTCAAGATTCGTGCAAATGGTGAGTGGAATGACCTCTATAACTATGGTTTCCAGTCAGAGGGTAATATCACTGTGAATGCTGCATCGAAGCTTATTCTTGGTAATGCTTCCAAGGATATGATTGTTGAAGCAGCAGGTACTTATGATGTTTACTTCGATCTTGCAAATACCACTCTTTATCTTATGGAGCAGGGCAAGACCCCCGATCAGGCAGAGAAGCCTTCGGCAACTATTTCGGAGTGGGGTATTGTAGGTGCTTACAACAATTGGGAAGCTCCCGATACAAAGCTTTACACTACCGATACCGAGGGCTTGTTCGTGGCTAAGGACTTCAAGCTCAACGCCTTTGAGGATTTCAAGTTCCGTACAAACGATACTTGGGGTAATGAGCTTACCTCTTCAATCATGGGTATCAAAGCTAATAGCTGGGTTGCTGCCGGTACAGGTGCGAATAATACCTCTGTATGTGATACAGGTACCTATGATATCTATCTTGACACTGTGAAGGGTCGTATCTATGTAATGGAAGTGGGTAAGGATATCTCGGCAGCTACCGAGCAGACCACATCTGTTACTCTGCCCGATGATAGCATCGTATTCGGTCTTGTAGGTGGTCATAATGGTTGGGCTGCTCCCGATATTACGATGACTTTCGAGGGTGGTTACTATGTAGCTTATAGCGCCACACTGGATACAGTGTTCAAGATTCGTGGTAACAATACTTGGAACGATGCCTACAACTATGGTGCAACTGTAGAAGGCTTTACGGCAACTGTTGGTCAGGCTATCGAACTGACTTTGGGTAGTGGCTCGAAGGATATTGGTATTGCAAGTGGTACCTACGATGTCTATTTCGACAAGGCTAACCTCAAGGCTTGGGTTATGCCCGTAGGTCAGAAGCCTGCAAACTAATCTGAATGGGTGAGTCGTAGAATCGTTCTACGACTCCCTACTTTGGTCGGCAGACTTTGATCGGTCTGCCGACTCCTAAAACGAGGAAAAGAAGATTCCCTCTGACGAAAAATATAGCTTAAAACAAATTATAATGAAAAAACTTCTACTTAATGCTCTTGCGCTGATGACCTTGGTGGGTTGTCAGACCTACATCTTCGAGAGTGTACCTGCTGAGGCTCTTCGTCAGCCCGTATATCCTCTCCATTTGACTTGTGGTGAGCAACTTGTTCACCTGACAGACTACTATCCCCAGTGGGAGGGTGCCGACTCGGTAACTGTAGCCGAGGGCTTTAGCATTCAGCCCCAGAAGGAGGATTGGAGCCTCTTTACCATCACCTCGCCCGAGGGTTGCTATGTCGAGACCATCGATGTTTGGAAGGGTGGCGAGAAGGTTTCGATTGTGGTTATGAAGGGAGAGCGCAATCAGGAGAACTACATCTTTACCGGTGGTTCGATGATGAAGATGGTTGCCCTTCAGTGCCAGAAGAGTCCCGAGAAGATTGTTGCCATGTGGCAGAACTGTCGTCTGCCCGACGATCATATCGTACCTGTCGATGGTTCGTTTGGTGTTATCATCCCCGAGGATGCCCAGACTATGGAGCGCTCGTTCCTGCGCGTGTATGCATCCGGCGAGGATGGCTTGTATAACGATGTTTTGGTGCCTTTGGCAGCAGGTAAGGTCGTTCGCGACGTAAAGGAGCTTAACCGCCACGATAACGAGGCTCAGGTACTCTACTCGCTGATGATTGACCGTTTCTATAACGGTAATCCAGAGAACGATATGCCTCTTAACATCCCCGAGGTATTGCCTAAGGTTGATTATCAGGGCGGTGACCTTAAGGGTATTACAAAGAAGATTGAGGATGGTTTCTTCCAAGATTTGGGTATCACCACCATCTGGATTTCGCCTATCACCCAGAATCCCTACGATGCTTGGGGACAGAACGTGGACCCCGACACCAAGTTCTCGGGCTACCACGGCTATTGGCCCATCTATACCACCTGCATTGATAAGCGTTTTGGTAACGATGCAGAGCTTCGTGAGCTGCTCGACGTGGCACACGCCAACGGTATGAACGTTATTTTGGACTATGTGGCTAACCACCTCCACATCAACTCACCCGTGCTTCAGGAGCATCCCGATTGGACCACTCCTCTGATTCTGCCCGATGGTCGTCGTAACCTCGAGCTTTGGGACGAGCAGCGTCTGACCACTTGGTTTGATGTTCACATTCCCACCCTTGATTTGGAGCGCGAAGAGGTGTGCAATCCTATGACCGACTCGGCTCTCTATTGGGTTGCAAACTACGATTTCGACGGTTTCCGCCACGATGCTTGCAAGCATATCCCCGAGAACTATTGGCGTATGCTCTGCCACAAGATGAAGACCCGTTTCCCCGAGCGTAAGCTCTGGCAGATTGGTGAGACCTATGGCTCGCCTGAGCTTATCGGCTCCTATGTGAAGAGCGGTATGATTGACGCACAGTTCGATTTCAACATCTATCACACCACTCGCGACGTTCTGCTCGAGGACCGTCAGATGAAGGATATTGTGGATGAGGTTTCTCGCTCGGCTGCGGCTTACGGCTCGCACCACACGATGGGTAACATTACGGGTAACCATGATAAGCCTCGCTTTATCTCTCTTGCCGGTGGCGCACTCTCGCCCTCGGAGAACGATAAGTATGCGGGCTGGCACCGTAAGATAGGTGTTGGCGACAGAGTAGGCTACAAGAAACTTGCCTTGATGAATGCCCTCATTACCACTATCCCCGGTGTTCCTTGCGTATATCAGGGTGATGAGTATGGTATTCCCGGAGCTAACGACCCCGACAACCGCTATATGATGGTATTCGACGAGCAGTACTCCGACATCGAGAAACAGCAGAAGGATATCACTCGCCAGCTCATCAAGCTGCGTCGCAACACTCTGCCTCTGATTTATGGCGATATTGCTACTCTCTATCTCGAGGGCAACTTGTGGGTATTCGCACGCGAGTATATGGGTGAGTATGTTGTTGTAGCCATCAACAACGGCAAGGAGGCTGTGGCTCAGGAGTGTGAGCTTCCCGCAGGCTATCCTCAGCAGGAGATTCAGTGCAATTTCGGCTCCGGCAGCTCGCTCACAGGTTCTAAACTCGATATCTCGCTCGAGCCTTACAGCTTCGAGGTTATGACCGTCAGCAAGAACTAATTAAACATCAATAACACTTAGATATTATGAAAAAACTTCTTTTCTTCAGCGCGCTCGTAGCACTTTTTGTTTCGGCGTGCGCACCCAAGCAGCAGGCTCCCGCTTCGGCTCATCCCGAGTGGACCTACAACACTGTGGTTTATGAGATGAATATTCGTCAGCTCACCCCCGAGGGTACTTTTGCAGCAGCTGCAGAGCGTCTTGAGTTCCTTAAGGAGCTGGGTGTGGATATCGTTTGGTGTATGCCTATCTATCCTATCGGTGAGCTTAATCGTAAGGGTACCATGGGTTCGTACTATGCGATTTCGGACTATTGTGCCGTAAACCCCGAGTTCGGTACTATGGAGGATTTCGAGGCATTCCTCGCAAAGGCTCACAAGTTGGGTCTGAAGGTTGTTCTGGACTGGGTTGCTAACCACACTTCGCCCGATGCAAAGTGGACCGTAAATAAGGATTGGCATATGCGCGACTCGTTGGGTAACACCATCGTTCAGTATGATTGGTATGATATCGCTCGTCTTGACTACTCGAATCAGGAGATGCGTCAGGAAATGACCAAGTCTATCCGTTTCTGGTTGGAGAAGGGTGTTGACGGCTTCCGTTGCGATGTAGCCGGCGAGGTTCCCACCGACTATTGGCGTTCGGCATGGGGCGAACTTCGCAAGGACTTCCCCGAGATGTATCTCTTGGCTGAGGCTGAGAAGCCCGAGCTTCATATCGACGCTTTCGATGCTTCGTACGCTTGGGAGTTGCACCACATCTTCAACTCGATTGCTAATGGTGGCAATGGTGCGGTGAAGAATGTAGCAGGTGACGGCGAGATTGCTCACGGAGCAAAGACTGTTGCCGACCTCAAGGAGTATATCGCTCGCGATGCACAGAACCACCCCAAGGAGGCTTTCCGTCTGATGTTCACCTCTAACCACGACGAGAACTCGTGGAATGGTACCGAGTTTGAGCGTATGGGTGATGGTGTCGAGGCATTTGCCGTTCTGACCTTTACTCTGCCCAATGGCCAGCCCCTTATCTACACCGGTCAGGAGTATGGCTACGACCACCGTTTCGAGTTCTTCGAGAAGGATCCTATGCCTGTTCAGGAGTCTAACCAGTGGACCGAGTTCTATCGCTCGCTCTGTAAGATTCGCCACGAAAACGCAGCTCTGCTCGGTGGCGAGAAGGGTGGCGAGATTGTATATTTGGAGAATATGCCCGAGAACGTTCTGGGCTTCTCGCGTGAGGTTGAGGGCAACAAGCTCACCGTTATCGTAAACCTTTCGGCTGAGCCTGTTGAGATTAAGACTCCTTGCCAGCAGTGCAATTGCGAGGCTCTGCTTCAGCGTGGCGTTGAGAAGGTTGAGGGTGGCATGACCATCGGTGCTTGGGGCTACACTATCTGCCGCAACAAGTAATCTGATATGATTGAGTGATGGAGGGGGATTCTATGTCAAAATAGCCCTCTCCATCTTCGTTTTCCTATCTATTTCCTCTAAGAATTTGACTATATGCAACACCCTCAGTGGCTCTATGATGCCGTACTTTATGAGTTGAATGTCCGTCAGTTTACCCCCGAGGGTACTCTGCGTGCGGCCGGTGAGCGACTCGAAGCACTCAAAAATCTCGGTGTGGATGCCATCTGGCTGATGCCCATCTACCCAATAGGTAAGGAGGGTAGAAAAGGCTCTCTTGGCTCCTACTACTCGATTCAGGACTATTGTCGCGTAAATCCCGAATTTGGTACAATGAAGGATTTTGATGCCTTTGTGCGTAAGTGCCATAAGTTGGGAATGAAGGTAATCCTCGATTGGGTTGCCAACCACACGGCACGCGATGCCAAGTGGGTTAAGTCGAAGCCTGCCGATTGGTATGAGAGGGAGGCTGACGGCTCGCCTAAGGTGCCTTGGGATTGGACCGACACCGCCAAACTCAACTATGAAAATCGTCAAGTGTGGCAGGGTCAAATAGACTCTATGCGCTATTGGCTCGAGAAACACTCCATCGACGGCTTCAGATGCGATATGGCTATGCTCGTACCCATCGAGTTTTGGCAGGAGGTCTCGCGTCAGCTGCGCTCCATTAAGCCCGACTTGATGATGCTTGCCGAGGCTGAGGAGCAAAATCTCTTCTGGGAGGGAGCCTTCAACGCCTGCTACGGCTGGAAGGTCCACCACCTGATGAATGATGTGGCTCAGCAGCGTTGTCGCATAACTGTTCTGCGCGATTGGATATATGCCGACCGTAATGAGTATCCCCGCTCGGCTATCAGAATGAGCTTTACATCGAATCACGACGAGAACTCTTGGTCGGGGTCGGAGTTTGAGCGTATGGGCGATGCCCACAAGATTATGGCAGCTCTTAGCTTCCTCATGCCTCAATCATTGCCCCTTATCTATACGGGTCAGGAGGTGGGCTACGACCATAGCTTTGCCTTCTTCGAGCGCGATCCACTGCCCGACTATACCCCCAATGCCTATACAGAGTTCTATACAAAACTCTGTCATATGAAACACAACAATCCTGCTCTGCGCTCGGGAGAGATGGGTGGCGAGTTTATCGAGATTCACAGCAACGCCGAAGATTGCATGATGCTCCTCGTACGTGAGGTCGAAGGTAATCGTGTGGTTGCAATAATGAACCTCTCGCCCTACACTGTCCAAGCCAAGTTCTGTACCGGAATATATTCCTCGACCTATACTGATGTCTTTACCGGCGAGCCGATAGAGTTGGAGCGTAATGTGGATAGGATATTGGCTCCTTGGCAATTCCAAATTTTGACTAAAATGTTGTAATATATAAAGTTATGAAGAAAATTTTTACTATTGTTTTGGCTATGGCAACACTTTCTTGCACATCCGCCTCATCGACAGCTGTCAACCTTGACGAAGTGGCTGACCACTCGTCTCGTATCGAGCGTGTAGAGCCTCTTTCGTGGTGGGTTGGAATGAAGACCCCTCTTCAGCTCTTGATTCAGGGCGAGGGTATCTCGGAGTGGACACCCTCAATTGCATCTGAGCTTCAGGGCGTAAGAATCACAAATGTTCACAAGGCAGATAATCCCAACTTCCTCTTTGTCGATGTCGAGATTTCGGAGTCGGCACAGGCAGGTACTCATTATCTGCTCTTCGAGAAGGAGGGCGAGGAGCCCTTTAAGTTCCCATATGAGATTGCACAGCGTACGGAGGGTTCGCGTGAGCGTAAGAGCTTCACCACAGCTGATATGATTTACCTTATCATGCCCGACCGTTTTTCGAATGGTGACCCCTCGAATGATAATACCGACAACACCGTAGAGAAAGCTGCACGCGACGAGTTCTTTGGTCGTCACGGTGGCGATATTCAGGGTATAATCAATCACCTCGACTATATCTCGGAGCTTGGTGCTACCGCTATATGGTCAACCCCTCTGCTGTTGGATAACGAGCCTCGCCAGTCCTATCACGGCTACGCTTGTGCCGACTACTACCATATCGACCCTCGCTTCGGCTCGAACGACCTCTATAAGACGTATGTCGAGGAGTGCCACAAGCGCGATATAAAGGTCATTATGGATATCGTCACCAACCACTGTGGTATAGCCCATTGGTGGATGAAGGATATGCCCTTCGAGGATTGGGTACACAAGTTCGACGAGTTTACGCGTACTAACAACGTATTCTCAACCAATATGGACCCCAACGCATCGAAGTACGACCTGATGATTCAGGAGAGTGGCTGGTTCGATTACTCGATGCCCGATATGAATCTTAATAACCCCTACCTGCTCCAGTACTTCAAGCAGTGGGCTGTATGGTGGATTGAGTGGTCGGGTCTTGATGGTTTCAGAGTCGATACCTACCCCTATAACGAAAAGGAGCCTATGAGCGAGTGGTGTAAAGCTGTTATGGCAGAGTACCCCAACTTCAACATCGTTGGCGAATGTTGGACAGGCTCTATACCGCAGCTCGCTTATTGGCAGGGTGGCAACAACAATAAAGATGGATTCGATTCGCATCTGCCCTCAATTATGGATTTCCCCTTGCGCGATGCTATCTGCGCAGCACTTCCTACCGACTCTCCGCGTTGGGGTGAGGGTCTGATTCGTCTCTATGACGTTCTTTCTCACGACTTTGTCTATCACGACCTCTCGAAGATGCTTATCTTCTCAGGCAACCACGACACAGAGCGTATCGGCGATATCGTTAAAAAGAATCCCGCTCGAGCTAAACTCTCGATGGCTCTGTTGGCTACTATGCGTGGTATTCCTCAGCTGCTCTATGGCGAGGAACTTATGCTCACCTCGGCTGACCTCAAGCAGGGACACGGTGGACTGAGAGTCGATATGCCCGGTGGTTGGGATGGCGACAAGGTCAACTGCTTTGTTGAGGAGGGTCGCGAAGGCATCAATAAAGAGCTTTTCGACTACTCGAAGCGACTCTTCACTTGGCGTAAGACCAAGCCCGTTATCCACTCGGGTAAGACACTTCACTTTGCTACGCGCGATAATACCTATGCTTACTTCCGCTACGATGATACCGACGCAGTATTTGTCTATATCAACAATTCGCGCGGCAAGAAGCATATTCCTTGGTCCAACTATTCCGAGATAACCCCTACTCTCAAGTCCGGTCGCAACGTGATTACCGGTGAGCCTGTTGAACTCTCCGACTCTACCTATGTGGGTGCGCGTGAGGCTTTGATAGTGGAGTTTACTCGCTAATTTTTCGATTTTATAGGGCATATTTTGCCCATCCTAAACAAAACCCGAGTGGGACGTACGTTTAAGTACTACCCACCCGGGTTTCTTATTACGATGCGCCAAATCTGCTCCTCTAAACTCGAAAAATACCTCTCGCTGCTAGAGGTTGTGATTGGTGAATTTAAGGAGATTAAGGAATTTAGCGACTATGTAACATACAATCTTCCTAATCTCCTTAGTCCCTCCTAAAGTGTTGCGTTTTCCCACTCCGACTGTTCGATGACAACATTGCGGCTTGCGGCCTTCAGGCGCAGAAGCATGGCGTAGAGTTGCTCAAGTTCGATTACGCTGTTGTAATTACCAAGTCGGCAGGGATTCTTGCCGCGCTTCTCTTCGCCATTCTTAATCATCTTCATAAACGACTCAATCGAACCACATGAGCCTCGATAACCATTTTTATAGAAGTCAGGTGTCACGAATTGGCTCTCGTTTATTCTGCGAAGTTGCTCTTCACTAAAGTTTGCCTCTAACGTACCACCTATTTTGGCATTGTGGTTAAGCGCCATTTTAATACTTATGCTATTCAATCCTGCTCCGGCAACAGAATATAATACCGTTGCAATTTTGAGCTGCTTGATAGTTCTCTTCTCGACGGCAATCAATTGGTCGATAGCAATGGTTAATTTCATCTGGTCCCAATCCTCAGTCGTAGAACCTATATAGGTTTTGTTGAAGAATCTGATACTTTTGTATTCGCAGGGCAGAATCTCTTTTCCGCTACCGTCGCATACGCCCCAAGACTCTACACCCTCTTCGTTCACCTTTGCTACGTAAAAGGTGTCAATGTTCATGATGCCCTCCAAACAGAGCTGTACTATGTCGTATCTGCTTGAGCCGATAAGAGGTATAAAATCGGACTTATTGTACTCGAAAACTGCCTTGCAGTATCCGCTGGGGTAGCGAATATCGTTAGAGGTGTTGAGACGAGCGATAAGTGGCCATGTTGCTGAGCTGAAATCGCCCGTTATATCGCCCACGATAACATACTTGCCCATAATGGCATATACTCTTCCCTCGCAAGGCTCTACTATCACCTCACCCTCAGGTGTGGCTACTCCTATTTTATCCTCGCTATCGATTATAAAATAGGCATTGACCTTTGGACTGACAACCACCTCGCTATACTTCGAGAGCAGACCTCGCTCGATATCGTTGAGCGACTCACTCTTCATACGACTCAGGTGCATCTCATCACCCATCATTGCCGACCGTTGGATAAAGAGCTTTTTCTCGACAACCTCCTTTTTGTCGATTGGCTCAAGTCCTTTGGTGAGCGGGAATTTGCGTACGGCTGATTGCTGCGCTGAAAGCTGAAGTGTAAACAACGTAGCTAAGAGGCACAAAATAAATCTTTTCATAGTTATAATGTTTAGAGAGGTTCTATAAATTCAATTTACCATTAGCGAGTAGTCAGAACCTCATTAAGGCTACAGCTAATGTGGTTTCGGTTTTACAAAATTAGCAAAACTTTTTCGAATATTTCAAATATGTTTGCCGTATTTTTCGGGGGGGGTAACGCATTGATTACTAATTGCATACAAGCGCTATACTTC
>CAZFQU010000008.1:0-37507 GCA_964521245.1 uncultured Alistipes sp.
CACATCTTTCAGCGGGCAGGGCGCAAGACAAAAAGAGAGGAGTCCGAAAATCGGACTCCCCTCCCCCTTAATAAATTATCATTATAGAAAAAGTGTGGGTTTATTTTCTATTAGCATTACTCCTGAGTGTAAGAACCCTTTCTGAAGGTTACCTCAGTATTAGCAGTATGCTCACCCCAAGCGGTTACAGCAGTCATGCTAACCTTGATAACGATATCACGCTTAAGGTCGTTCTGGCTTGTGTACTTGAAGACAATCTTACCGGTTCTCTTCTGGAAGTCGAGAAGACCCTTGTTGATAAGCTGCTGTGCATCGTCGGGCAATACCCAGTCGAAGCGAACCTCAACAGGAACAAACTCATCCTGAGCCTCAACTACACCCTGCTCGTTGCGAGTCCAGTAGCCATATACATCGCCAGCATAGTAGCCGTTGTAGAAGCCATTGTTATCGTCACCATATACAAGGTACTCAGAACCAAACGCGCGATTCTTATTGATCATCTCGCGACCACGAACATCCTTCATCGAGAATACGTTTGTGAGGTCGATTGTATAGTCACCGTACTCGATTACAGACTCAACATATGCTGTACCATTGGGGAGATCAATAGGATCATATACATTAACTACATAGTTAGTGTAGTCCTCAGTACCCTCAATAGTTGCATCAAAGTTGGTAGCAATCTTCATCTCAGCACCGTTGTCATTCTGCAGATAGAGGTCAGCGTCAACATTTACGAAACGATCCTTACCATAGTAGCTGATATAGTTGTTGTACTCCAAGATACCCTTACGAGTAGTTGCGTTGTAAGCATCCTTAACGTCAGTCAAACGGAAGTCGGGACGATAAACGTTACCATTCTTGGCAACAGCAATACCACGAAGTTGGTCACCCTCATCCTTAACAGGAACAGTAATCAAACCGTCAGCATCCTTAAGGTCGAATGCAGCGTTAAGGTCAACCTTGTTTACGTCGAATGAAGCAAGAGCGGTCTCGGGACGCGAATCAGGTGCATACTCGGGCTGTACATCAGTTGCATAGCCACTAGCTGTAGCATATACATACTGGTCAACACGCTGGAACCATACCGAAGGAGTGGTAAAGTTGACACTCTTAACGAACTCAACCTCCTGACCATACCAGAGGGTAACCTTCTTGGAGTATGCGAGAGCATCAACAATCACACCATCCTTAGAAGCAACCTCATCAGCATAGTTGTAAGTAGTGAAGATGTTCTGACCATCCTCGCCAATAACGAGTTTGGTATTCTCAGCCTCAACACCGTTTACAGTATTTGCGGTTACGTCGTCAGCGCACTCGTGGTAAGCCTTAGTTACGAATACGTCGAGCAAGTAATCAGCAGCGGTAATGCCTGCGAAGTTTGCAGGATAAGCATCGATAGTCTGAGCCAAGTAAAGCTCCATAGTATCCTCAACGTTGTCGAATACAAGGTTAGTAGCGTAAGTTGTAGTGTAGTTGCCAAGGTCAACAAGGATAGGCTTACGCGAACGGTCGAATGTCTCGATTGCGAATATGAGGTTTACATCAACATTAGACAGCGAGTAAACTACCTCAATCTCGTAGGTTGCATCCCACTCGAAGCCGGTGAACTCGATAGTACCATTTGCACCCTCAGCAGAGAGTTCGATGCCATACTTCTCGTTAGGCTCACCATTCACGTTAATCTCAGAAGGCTCCATATTGAGTATGTCAACAAGCTGAGTATCAGCGGGAAGATTATCAACAACAGCATCTGCAAGAACGAAGCCGAACTCGCGAGCGTAGTTAGCTACTGCCATAGGATCGAACAGGTCAGCCTCAGCGATGAGCAACTTAGCAGCATCAACCTCAGCATCCTTAAGGTAGTTCCAAGTAGCGGTGAATGCGGGAACAACATCTACGTATGCCTGCTCCTTAGTGATAAGCAAGCTTGCACCGGCAGATACCTTCTCAGCCTTCTTATCGCCATAGTGCCAATTAACGACCAGATTATAGGTCTTACCAATAAGGTTTGCATCAACCTTGGTAATATCAAGAACATTCTCCGTGTAACCGGTCTCCTCGTTCAAAATTTGATAGGTTGCTACGGTGGGGAGATAGATACCAGAACCCTGATATACGGGCTGAACCATATAACCAAGCTCGTGCAACTCAGACTTCAGATAGGTCTTACCCATAAAGTCGAATACAAGGTAGTAGCCGGGAATTGCAACGAAGTCGGGGTTGTTGTCAATGTTAGTGTAGGTCAACTCCTCGGTATAAACGCTCTCGTTGTTAGTCACATCCTCCTCATTGTAGATAATACGCATCTTGATAGCGTTACCCTTACCGGGGGTAATCTGAGTGTAGCAAGTCGAAAGGTTAGCCGAACCGGTCTCGGGGTTAGTGCCGAGATCTACTGCCAACGATACAGCATAGTTGTAAGTCTCAGCAGCATCCTCAGCCGGAGTAGAGAGACCCTTATAGAAAGCATCGCTGAAATTGCGTGCAAGAACAGTCAACTCCAAACGACCGTTAGCATTCGACTTAGCATCAACAACAGTCAGCTCGGGAGCGTTAGCACGAGTCTTCAGACCCTGAATGTCGAACCAAATATTGAAGTCGGGATAAGTCTCAGCATTCTTGAATGCCTGCTCGATAGCATAAGCACCCTCAGCAGGATATACCTGATACTCTACGGTCGAGCGACCCTCGATGATATACTCACCGAATGTAGCGTAATCGATAGTAATCTTACCATCGGTGTACTCGGGAACATAAACGATAGACTGGATACGGTTAACGATGTCACCAATCATCGACTCAAGGTCGCCACGCAGCTGCTCGAGAGCCTCAGCGTTCTCCTTCTTGTAAGCCTCGAGGCTTGCCTCAATCTCTACGGCGTATGCATTGAGCTGCTCAATCTGCTGACCAAGGTCGCCGAGAGCCTTCTCGATATTCTTCTCAAACTCAGCCATAACAGCATCGGTATAACCCTTAGCAGTTACAACAGCGTTGTTGGCAGCATCGTCAGCGTATGCCTTAGCATCCTCGAGAGCCTTAACGATAGCCGCGTCGATACGAACAATCTGCTCGTTAACCTGCTTCTGGAAGTCAGCCAAGGTATTCTCAAGACCTGCCAAATCCTCGGCAAGAGCATCGATTGTCACCTGCATCGAAGCGATGTTGGTCTGAATCTTACCGATAGCACCCTCGGTAGCACCTACTCTCTGATCGAGAGCTGCAAGGTTCTCCTCGAGCTCAACCATCCATGCAACGTGCTGATCCAAAGTAGCGAGGATCGCAGCATCCTGAGCCTGAAGCGACTTAATCTCCTCCTCGTGCTGTGCCTTGAGAGCATTGATAGCATCGGTATTAGCCGCAATCTGACCATAAGCCTTAGCGAACTCTGCGCTAACGGTCTTCTGGTACTCGGTGAAGCGAGTATCAAGGTTAGCGATAAGCTCGTTGATAGCAGCATCAGCCTCGGTAAGAATATCGAGCTGCTCGCATACAAAGCTATCCAATGCGCTAATCTGATTCTGAAGGTCACCAATCAAAGCTGCCTGATTGTCGTGCAAAACATACAGCTCCTCAACGTTGGTCTCCAGAGTCTCAACGGCAGCCTCAGCGGTAGCCAAACGCTCCTCCAAAGAGGCGATTGCAGCAGCCATCTCAGCCTTGTATGCAGTGAACTGGTCTGCCATATCGAGAAGATCAGCCTCGAGCTCATCAATAGCTGCAGCGTTCTCGGCGATAGCAGCTTTGTTGCCTGCAATAGCAGTTGCGTTCTCGGCAATCTTGGTTGCATTCTCAGCGATTTTGCCAGCGTTCTCGGTGATTTTGGAAGCATTAGCCTGAATAGCTGCCAGAGCGTCATTTATAGACTTAGCCAGCTCTGCATCCTTCTCCTTGAGAGCAGCAACAGCCTCCTCGTTCTTAGTGATACGAGCAACAGCTGCGTTGATAGCCTCGGTTGCCTTAGCAGCCTCCTCAGCAATCTTAGCGTTCAGAGTTGCGATGTCAGCATCGTGAGCAGTCTCAAGCGCGCTGAGAGATGCCTCAAACTTAGTAACCGCATCAGCAATAGCCTTGTTGGCAGCAGCAATAGCAGCAGTGTGCTCCTCATCTACCTTCTTCAAGGCATCGATAGCAGCCTTGTTATTTGCAATCTCTGCGTTAGCAGCAGCGATTGCACCCTCAAGTGCAGCCTTGGTTGCCTCCAAGTCAGCCTTCAATGGGTCGATCTGATCGGAAACCAACTCATCGATGCGGTCGTTCACCTTGCGAATGTCCTCATCGTAGTCAGTACATCCCACCTGAACGAGCAACATTCCTACGAGGAAGATGCTCAACAATTTAGAAAATACTTTCATTTGAATTAGATTTAGTTAATATTAAAAATTAAGTGATCTTTATACCTTATATGTATATTAATTACTCCAATGTGCAGATTACTACTCGGTTCTTCTCGCTCTCATCGAAAGGCTGTTCGCTATCGCCCTTGAAATCAAGCTCTATGCGCTCCTCGGCGATGCCAGCCTTAACCAAATAGTCCTTAACCTTGTTTGCTCTACGCTCAGAAAGCTCGGCATTGGTCTTTGAGCTGCCGGTCTCCTTGTCGGCATAGCCCACAACAGCTACGCTGAAGTCACCATTTGCCTGCATCCACTCTACCAACTTATCGAGCTTCTCAACCTCGCCCTTGCGGATGGTAGCCGAACCGATAAGGAAGAAAATGTTGTCGGAGTGAGCAGCAGCAAGGTCGACACGCTCCTTAGCCAGACGCTGAGCCTCAGCAGCAGCGGCAGCCTTCTCCTCGGCAGCCTTCTCAGCTGCCTCACGCTCTGCCTGCTCCTTAGCAGCCTTCTCAGCCTCCAGACGCGCGCGCTCAGCAGCCTCGCGCTCAGCAGCCAAACGTGCAGCCTCCTCGGCAGCCTGTGCCTCGAGGTATGCCTGCGAAGTGCGGTGGTTCTTACCAAAGCTAACGGCAACACCAGCAAGCAGGTTGAACTGCCAATCGCAGTTGTCGGCACGCTTCGAGTTGAAGTGGTCGGAGAGAACATTTGCGTTGCCCTCTAAACTCAACGACACACGATCGCTGGCTCTGAAGTCAAGACCCAAACCGAAACGGCCCGCAACAAATGCCTTCGAGTCCCACAGATACTCCAATTCGTCGGTAGAGGTTGACTCAGCGATAGCTGTAGCCTCGTCGTTATCGAAACCATAGAGACCTCCTACACCGGCAAAAGCATAGACACTGCATACGCGACGGTGATTGAAACCTCCGATGAAGGAGCTAAGGTCGAACTTCATGTCGGCATTGAGCTGAACGAAGTTAAAGCCATAGCCCTGCTCGGGCGACACTACAACACCCTTTGCCTGCCAACCGCCGATGCCCAGACGCAGAGCCATCGCGTGGTGGAATCTGTAATTAGTCGAAAGGAAGAGTGCCGGAGAAATCTGGTCGCCAAACGACGAGGACTCTCCAATCGTATAGGCAGCACCACCCTGCAACTGAAGATTCCAATGCGGACGAAATTCTACGCTCGCATCGGTTTTGCTCTGCTGAGCGTAGAGTCCCACGCACATCAACAGAGCTGCTAATGTTAGAGTAATTTTCTTAAAATTCATACACTTAATATATTAAATATCACACAATTATAGCATCGAGCCAACCAAAGTCAGGCCCCAACAAAGCGTATCATATATGATACTTGTGGTGCAAATGTATTCATTTTTTTTTACACAACAAAATTTTTTCAGGATTTTAGTGCGATTTTTTTCTGATGGCAGGTTTACTGCAAAAGCGTTTAGAGCGATATTAGGGCGCGCGAAGGGCTATTCCTCCAGACAAGCGATGGAAGCAACGCTGAGACGCGAAGAGGGGACTTGGCTCAGGATGGCCTCGCCACACGACACCATCGTCGCACCGGTGGTCAGCACATCATCAACGAGCAGTATGTGTTTTCCGGCAAGTTGTTCGGGCTTACGCACCCAAAACAACTCCTTCACATTCTCCCACCTCTCTCTTCTATGGTGTTGGGTTTGGCTCTTATTATTACGTAGGCGCACAACCGAGCGGAAGTCCACCTCTGCACCCAATCGCTGAGAAAGTCCCAATGCTATATGTTCCGACTGATTATAGCCACGTCTAAGACGCTTCAGGGGGTGTAACGGGATGGGGATTATGATATCAACATCACCATAAAGCTCGCCTCGGGCGATTTCGGCTCCCAGCCACTGACCCATATACTGAGCATAACGCCAACGGCTGCGATACTTAAAGTCGTGGATTAGTTGTTGCCAGCCGCTACCCTGACGGAAGAAGAGCAGCGAGGTAGCACGCTCGATGGGGAGCTGACCCCAAAATGATTCGAAGAGGGGATTATCAGCCCTCGACGAGTAGCCCGTGAGGGGTGCATCAATCTGACACAACGGACAGATAAACTCTACGCCATCCGAGAGTGGCTCACCACAAATCGGACAGCGACGAGGGAAGAATAGCAACCCAAGGTCGCTAAGTGTATCACTGAGGATCGACATCTATAATCAGGGTCAGCCTCTTGTGGCTTGTCTTAAACTCGTCAACGACTTCAACTACCACCTCTCTTGCTCGGCGCATCGATGCACTGCTTTCAATCTTGAGCATAAGCTCGACGATATACTCATCGCGCACTTTATCAACAAGCGGAGCGACGGGTCCGAGCAGTCGCCTGCCAAATCTCGCACGCAGCGAGTCGGCAAACTGCCGAGCCGCCGAGTGAAGTTCTTCGCGACAGTTATGACGCAAAATAAACTTTATAAGGTGTGAATAGGGGGGATAGCAAAATGCCATACGCTCGGAAAGCTGCTCGCGCGCCATAGCCTCATAGTCACCATGTGCCACCTGAGTTATGATGGGGTTTCGGGGGTCTGAAGTCTGAATGACCACCTCACCACGCCGAGAGCGACGACCCGAGCGACCTGCAACCTGAGTCAACAACTGAAAGGCACGCTCCGAGGCTCTAAAGTCGGCATTAAGCAGCAGGTTATCGGCATTAAGCACTCCCACAAGTGTCACATTACCAAAATCCAATCCCTTGGTTATCATCTGAGTACCGACCAAAATATCGGCATCGCCTCGCTCGAATGTTGATATTACACGTCTGAACGAACTCTCCGACGAGACTGCATCACGGTCCATACGCAACACACGCGCCTCGGGATAGAGACGACTTATCTCTTCGACCACCTTCTCTGTTCCAAAACCTGCCCCCTGAAGATCCTGCGACCCACACTCGGGACAGAGGTCGGGGATCTGAATATTATATCCGCAGTAGTGACACACCATACGTTGCACCCCTTTATGAAGGGTCAGCGAGACGTTGCAATGGGGGCAGGTGGGTCGCCAATTGCACTGAGGACAATTTATATAGAGCGAAAAGCCCCTACGATTTTGGAAGAGCATCACCTGCTCACCGCGCTCCAAGGTTGACTTAATACGCTCCCTAAGCTCAAGGTTAAAATGGCTCTTTCGCTCCCAACGCCTAACGGCCCTCAACGTATCGGAAATAATAATCTCGGGTGGCAACGAATCGCCATATCTCCGGGAGAGTGTCGAGTAGGCATACTTTCCGGAATGGGCATTCATTCTGCTCTCGAGCGAGGGTGTTGCGCTACCAAGCACCGTACGACAACCGAGCAATTTTGTCGCTGCAACGGCACAGTCGCGGGCATTATAACGCGGAGCCGAGTCCGACTGCTTATAGCTCGCATCGTGTTCCTCATCGACCACTATAAGCCCCAACGAGTTGAGCGGGAGGAAAAGTGCCGAACGCGCACCTATAACAAACTCTCCGCCCTGCGAACGACTGAGTCTGAGATAGGTGTCGGTACGCCTCTGTGGAGTAAGTTTCGAGTGGTAGGTTGTCACACGACTTGAGAATATACGCTCCAGACGCTCGACGAGTTGCGAGGTGAGGGCAATCTCAGGCACAAGCATCAACACATCCTCGCCACGTGACAGACGGCGGGCAATGAGGTGAATATAAATCTCGGTCTTTCCCGACCCAGTTACACCGCTAAGGAGTGCAACCGACTTATCGGTAAGCCCCTTCTCAATCTGCTCCAGAGCCCAAGTTTGGGCCTGTGAGAGTATCGGCAGCTGAAATGCCATACTTTGCGAGAGTCGCTCAGCTCTCCGCTCGCTCAACGACAATTCGATTGTCCCTCGCTTTTGGAGGGCTGTCAATGTGGGGGAGTCGCAATCGAGCAGACGGCGAGGAATAATCTCACCACCGGTTCTCTCGGCAAGGGAGGCTATTTGCAGGAGCGCATGATACTGTTTGGGTGCGCGACGCTCTGCTCGGTCAAGCTCCCGATTAAGTTCCTCACCTGCCAAAAGCAGTTTAATGTATCGCTCGGTGCGGGGTTGAAAAATCGAGTCGTTGAACCCCTCCTCACCCATTGCCGAGGGTTTGAGCAGCGAGGGCAGAGCAATGCGCATGACCTCGCCCAACGAGCAAAGATAGTACTCGGCAATCCACTCCCAGAGCTTGCGATGGGGCTGGTCAACAACTATCTGTCCGTCATAGAGCAACGAGCTTACCCTCTTGAGGTTTCCCCTCTGCGGGGGTGTTGTGTGCAGTCGCCACACAATACCTGTGTAGAACTTATCCCCTTTAACACCGAAGGGTACGGCAACAGCCATACCCTCCTCTAATTGCATATTCTCCTCAACAGCAAACGTATAAGTCGGCTGATTCAACGGGAGGAGAATATCTGCATATATGCTCAAAATTCAGATTCCTAACAGACCTCAAAGGTCGTCTGTTTATATCTTACTCAACGCCTCAAATCCACGACCATAGACGCCCATCACCGAACCTACCGAGATGAAGGCGTTGGAGTCAGCCTCCTTAACAAGTTTGAGGATTGCCGAGGTTTCGCGCTTGCGACATACCACCATCACAACCTTCGATTCGGAGTGTGTATATCCACCCTCGGAGTTAAGCAACGTAACACCGCGGTGAGCATTCTCGATGAGTATCTGTCGCACCTTCTCGTAGTCCTGCGAGAAGATAAATACCTGATTCGACTGCTGGTTACCCGACATCAACATATCGACCGTATAACCGATTACGGCAGTCATGATAAATCCATAAATTACGGCAGCGGGTCCATAACCAACCAAGAGCGAGGAACCGATAATCGAGAAATCGACATAGCGAAGCACCTTACCGTAGCTAACGGTACGATACTTGTTGATAATCATAGCCACTATATCTACACCACCGGTCGAGCCTCCCTGCATAAAGGCGACAGCCACACCAACTCCGCAGAAGATACCTCCGAGGATAACAACCAATACGGGGTCGAGTCCCTCGAAGAAATTCTTATCGGCGAGCAACTCCTGCCAGAAGTTAAGTGCAAAGGACATAAAGCTGATGGTGAAGAGGGTTTTGAATCCGAAATTCCAACCCACAATAAATCCTGCCACCACAAGCAGAATGGCATTTACGATAAATACCACCGTACCGAGCTGAATCGACACACCTGCGTACATCTCCAGAGCCTCGCAAATGACATACGAGAAACCTGCTGCGCCACCACCGACACCACCGGCAGGTACCACACAACCAATCCAGCCAAACGCGTAGCAGAACATTCCTACGACCATCAGGATATACTCCTTGAGTAAGGTCAAAATCTTTCCGACTTTCATCTTGAAAATAGACTATTTACGATAGTTTTAAGTTTTTTATCCCATTTGTGGGCGCAAAGGTATATATTTTTCTCCTTGAAACGCACCTTTTTCAAAAAATCTTTTCTCCAAAGCCTGCCAAAGCTGCTCATTTCGCACAAGTCCCCAATTCGGACCATAATGGTAGCGGGGCGGAGCCTCCGATGCAAAACGCTCGACAACAAGGTCGGGACGCAACCTGCGCATTATCTCAACCATCAAATCCAAATAGCGATCCAGCGAGCGGAAATCAAACATCTCGGGGGTTTGGTCCCACTGCTGCGCCATTAGTGTAGAACGGAAAATTTGAAGCTGATGAAACTTGACCGTATCGAGTGGCAAAGAGTTTATCTTATCGGTCTGCGAGAGGAGAAATTCATCATCCTCTCCGGGCAGTCCCAATATGAAGTGTGCGCCGGTGTGGATTCCTCTGCCGGCAGTTGCCTTGACGGCTCGTTGCGCCGTAGCAAAGTCATGGTGACGATTTATAAGAGCAAGTGTTTGGTCCGATGTTGACTCTATGCCATACTCAATCGACACGTAGTATCGCTCGGCAAGGTGGGCTATGTAGTCCAACTTCTCATCATCCACACAATCGGGTCGAGTGCCGATAATCAACCCCACAACCTCAGGATGAGCTAATGCCTCTTCATAGCGACTCTCGAGTTCTTCGAGCGGAGCATAGGTATTCGAATAAGATTGGAAATATGCCAAGTAGCGAGCGGCACCCTTATAACGCCAGCGATGAAAGGCTATACCCTCCTCAATCTGCTGAGTTATGCTCTTTGAGGGAGTGCAATACGAGGGGGTGAAGGCTCCGTTCACACAGAAACTACACCCACCCGTTGAGAGTACCCCGTCACGGTTGGGGCAACTAAAGCCCGCGTCAATGGAGAGCTTCTGCACCCTGCCACCCATCACCTCACGAAACCACTCCGAGTAGCGAATAAAGGGGTGTTCTCTACTCGGAGAGTTCATATTTAGGCTCAGGCATCCAATCTGACGAATACATCGATGGGTTGGTTGCTGCCGAGAAGATATTCTCGATGGTGTACTCCAAAGCCTCCTGATCGCTTAGCTGACGACCACCCATCTCGCGCTGAGACAATCGCTCAGCCGAGGCTCCCGCGCCACGACACTGATACTCGGCATAGAGGTCAGCCTCGACCGACATGCTGCGCCAACCTGCTGCCGACAATGCCTCAGGCTCGTAACAACGCAAAAATACGGTCTTGGGCTTATTCTTCCACGGGCGACCCAAATGGAAATACTGGAATGCTGTACCGTTGAAGTCGTGACCCTCGATATGGGTTATGGTACAACTCTCGAACACGAAGCCGAACTTACTACCCTCGAGCGTAGCTGCTGCCGTCAGGACACTCTCCTGACGATTGCAGTGCAGGGTGCAATTATCGAAGTATGCCACGCCATCGCCAAAGATGAAATCGACATTACCCTCGATATAGCAATCCTTGCAATAGGTTCTCGCTGCATTCTTGATGTAGAAGGTATCCTGATAGCCCACGATTCGACAGTTGTAGAATGCAGCACGGTCGGCATCTACTCTCAGAGCCACCGCCTGCGTACCACTCTGTCCCGAATAGTTCACATAGCTATTTTGAAAGGTGATATTCACAGCCATAAAGTCGTGCGAGCGCACAGCAAACGAAGCACTGTTCTGAGTGCCGAGTTCTGCACCATCGACAACCTTTCCGGCATTGTCATCATAGGTCAGAATTGTCGATTCGGCATTCTCACCCATCAAAACCACATTGTTGTGTCCGGGCGAAAGAGTAATCTTCTCCTTATAGACTCCCTCACGAACATAAATCACCCTGCGCCTGCCATCTTGGGGCAAGGAGTTGATGGCCTGCTGAACCGAGGTAAAGTCGGCATCACCACTCTGCGAGACTGTGACCACCGGATCGGGGTCGGGCTGAGGTTCAGGGGTTGGCTCGGGTTGGGGCTGAGGCTCCTCCTTGCCATTATCCTCACCGCCCTTCACGGGGTCGTCATCGCCGCCACAAGCGACAAGACCAAGCACCGCCACCAACATCAGTGGCATCATAAACCTAAGTAACGTTCTCTTCATACTACGATTCATATTGGTTTTTCTTGTCCACAAAGGTAGCAATTTTAGAATTTATATGGAGATAATTTTTGGCTAAAAATCGACAAAATTTATCACAAACGCCGATTAAACCACTTTTCAAAAGGCAAAAAGGTTTCAACTCGCAAATTTTCACTATATTTGCTTACCGTTTTGTTTACTAACAGTAAAATGTAAGATTATGAAACGTACTTTTAGCTTTGAATACATCTCATACGATGACCTAAGGTCGATGCCTGACGATGACCTTGCTTTGGTTGTAAGGGCTCGAGAAGCCACACGCAATGCTATTGCCACCTACTCGAACTTCCACGTAGGGGCTGCCGCAAAGCTTCGTAGCGGGAAGTTGCTCCTCGGCTCGAATGTCGAGAGCGAGGTCTATCCCGCGGGATTGTGTGCCGAAAGAACTCTGCTCTTCCACCACGAGGCGTGTTATGCCGACGACCCCATAGAGGTCATAGCCATAGCCTCTGACCCTTCGGAAAGAGAGTGCTATCCGTGTGGTCAGTGTCGTCAGGTGTTGGTCGATGTCGAGCGCAGGCAAGGCTCGCCGATGCGTATAATCATGGTTGGAGCCGACTCTGCCACCGTTGTTGATTCGGCAGAAAAACTACTCCCCTTCACATTCAAATTATAGATTAAAAGATGATTGATATCATATATGAGGACAACCATCTGCTGGTGGTCAACAAACGCTCGGGCGAGCTGGTACAGCCCGATCCTTCGGGCGAAAGCGCACTCGAGGACCAAATAAAGCACTACATCAAGCAGCGCGATAACAAACCCGGAGATGTTTTCTTAGGTGTTGTCCACCGCATAGACCGTCCCGTGAGCGGTGCTGTACTCTTTGCTAAAACCTCGAAAGCCCTCTCGCGTCTTAACGAGATGATTCGCGAAGGTCAGATTAAGAAGTGCTACTGGGCGATAACCGAGCAGCGACCTCTCTCCGAGGAGGGTTCGCTCAAACATTGGATTGTGCGCGACAGCAAGCAGAATCGCTCACGCGCCTACGACACTCCCAAGGGCGATGGCAAGGAAGCTCGACTGAACTTTGTAGTGAAGGCAGCCTCGACAAACTACACTCTCCTTGAGATTGACCTACTGACGGGTCGCCACCACCAGATTCGCGCACAGCTCTCGAAAATCGGCTGCCCCATAAAGGGCGACTTGAAGTATGGAGCAAAGCGTTCGAATCCCGATGGCGGCATATCGCTCCACTCGCGTCAGATAAGTTTTATACACCCCACAAGGAAAGAGCCTCTGACCATCACTGCCCCTGTACCTAAGGGCGATGGTCTGTGGAACTTCTTCGACGAGGCAACAAGATAGGTCGGAGCAAATCAGAGAAAGAGAAGTAAATTCTTTTTAGGTATGAGAGTATTGATTCAACGCGTAAGCGAGGCAAGAGTAGATATTGCCCAAAAGACCAAAAGCTCCATCGGCAAAGGTCTTATGATACTTTTGGGTATCGAGCAGGCTGATACAGACGAGGATATAGAGTGGCTTGTCGGCAAAATTCTAAGACTCAGAATCTTCGACGATGAGAACGGCGTAATGAACCTCGACGTAAAACAGATTGGTGGCGAGATTATGGTGGTGAGCCAATTCACACTCCATGCCTCCACCCGCAAGGGCAACCGCCCCAGCTATATTAAGGCTGCCCCCGAAGCCATCTCGCGCCCGATGTACGAGCGTTTCTTGGAGCATCTGGCCAAAGAGTTTGGCAGGCAGGTAGCCTCGGGCGAGTTTGGTGCCGATATGCAAATCTCGCTCTGCAACGACGGACCCGTAACCATTTGGATTGATTCGAAGAATAGAGAATAATTTCATAAAACAAGCCCCAAAAATGAGAAGATATATAACAACATTACTACTCAGCGTAGTAGCCTTTGCAATCGGATGTTCCGACTCCGGTGGCAATGGCGAAGAACCCAAGCCCGAGAATGGGAACAAACCCATCATAGAGCTACGCACCGACGAGATAGTTATCGACAGCGAGCCTCAACAAGTGAATATAGAGTATGCCATCACAAACCCCAAGAGTGATGGCGAGATTACGTTGCGCTGCTCGGCTGATTGGGTGGGAGAACCCTCCTACGAAGAGGGACGTGTAGTGGTCGCTGTCGAGAGAAATAGCTCGGGTGAGCGTTCGACGGTGATACGCCTGCTCTACCCCGATGCCGATATTGTAACTCTCGACCTCACACAGTTGGCATACGGCACAACCCCCGACCCTAATCCGGACCCCACACCCGACCCAAATCCCGACCCAAATCCCGACCCGACACCCGACCCCTCGGGCAGTGTCTATCGTACGGGGTGGGCAGAGCTTCCTATCCAGACCGACAATTCGGACTACTACTATGCCAGCCATATGACCGACCTTAAGATGGGAGGTAATACGGCTCGCAACTATACGGTGTGCTTCAGTTCTTCGCACCACTGCCCCGTTTGGGTTGCAGCTCCGCGCCACTCGGCGTACGAAGGCTCGACCAACCGCACCGATGCCTACCAAGCCGACCCCAAAATCCCCGCCAACATTCAATATTACAGCAAATCCACCGGCGGAGGCTGCAACAAGGGTCATATGCTCGGCTCGGCAGAGCGCACAGCCTCTTCGACAACCAACAAGCAGGTGTTCTACTACACCAACATCGCACCTCAATACTCCTCCACCTTCAATACGGGCGGTGGTGCTTGGAACATCCTTGAGGACCACATCGACGGTTTGGTGTGTCGCGACACGACCTATGTGGTGATAGGTACCTACTTCGAGAAATATACCGACAAGTATGGTAATACGGCATACCCCAAGAGGATAGAGTTTGGCGGAAGGAGCGACGTGTCGTGTCCCACGATGTTCTACTACGCCGTTTTGCGCACCAAGTCGGGCAATAGTGGCAAGTCGGTACTCAACTGCTCCTCTTCGGAGCTTAAGTGTGTAGCGTTTGTCAGATGTCACGAGTGCAAGAAGGGAACTGAGGTTCAGAGCAAGGATCTGATGTCAATCGAGGAGCTTGAAAGATTGACGGGCCATACATTCTTCCCCAACGTAAAGAACGCACCCAAGAGTACATACACCGCCTCAGAGTGGTTGTAGAGCATATTTTTAATAAGTTGGAGCAAAAAAAACGATTTTTTTGCTCCAACTTATTGTTTTTTTTATTACCTTTGCTACTGCAATGGTCCCCTATGGGAAAATTAAACCGTAGGAGCGAAAGAGGGAATCCGGTGTGAGTCCGGAACAGTACCTGCTGCTGTAAGTTCCGTTTTTGACGACTTGCAACCACAGCCACTGACCACTCAAAGGTTGGGAAGGCGTTGCAAGAGGAACAAGTCAGAAGACCTGCCTTTGCCTAATATAGATTTGCAGCCTACAGGTAATGGGCAACTAATCACTGCTAACGCACCATTTTTAGGATAATGGTCTTTTTCATAAAGTGTTAAAGTGGGCTGCCAATCTATCAGTTGATTTGGCAGCCCGTTTTTTGTGTCTGTCAAGTAGCGCAATGAGCGTGCGCAACCAAAAGGTTGAAAACTTTATAAATGAACGACTTGACACATTTTGTTATGATGCGAAGATTATTCTGTTTGGCTCTTTCGGCAATGGTGCTGACAGCCTGCTCGGACGACGAGCCGAATCAAACTCAACAATTCGAAGAGAAGGGCAGAGGCCTTCTGATTGGATGCGAAGGCAATTATATGGCTGCCAACGCCTCGCTCTCATACTATGACGTAGAGAAAGGTGTGATGGAGAACGAGGTTTTTATGCGTGCCAATGGTCAGCTGTTGGGCGACACGGCACAATCCATCACCGAGTATGATGGCAGATGTTGGATTGTGAGCAACAATTCGGGCGTAATATTCTCTATCGACCCCTCAACATTCAAGGAGTTGGGACGAATCACCATTCCCTCGCCCCGCTACATTCACTTCCTAAGCCCCGAAAAAGCATACGTCACGATGCTCTACGACAACCGCATAGCTGTCATCAACCCCCGAACCTACTCCATTACGGGTTATATCCAAACCCCTCAAGAGGAACTTTCGACAGCCTCGACCGAGCAGATGGTGCAGTGGGGCGACTATCTCTTTGTCAACTGTTGGAGCTATCAGCGCGAGGTGCTGAAGATTGACACCCGCAGCGACAAAGTTATCGACAGACTCGATGTGGGCATACAGCCCGCAGCAATAGCTATGGATGCTAACCAGAAGCTCTGGGTATTGACCGATGGTGGCGGCTGGGATGGCAACCCCATAGGCTACGAGGCTCCCTCGATTCAAAGAATCAACCCCGAAAGTATGAGTGTTGAACTTAAGTTGGAGATGGCTCTGGGAAGCAGCCCTTCAAAGATGCAGTGTGATAGCAAGGGCGAGAACCTCTATTGGCTCAATGGTGGTGTGTGGCGAATGGCAGTTAGCTCCGAGAGCCTTCCCGAGGCTGCCCTTATCGAAAATCATTTCGGCTATGCCTACTCTATGACTATCGACCCCATAAACTCGGATATATATGTGGCAGACGCCGGTGATTTTATGAGTGCGGGCGAAGTTGTCCGTTACTCGAAATCGGGCGAAGAGCTTGGCAGATATGATGTGGGTATCATCCCCTCGGCATTCTGCTGGATAGAGAGATAAATTATAGATACTCTCCCCTAATAGTTATGTTGTCGCCTGCAGTGAAGTCTCGATTGGTTGTTGCCTTCCTCTGTTGCATATCCGCCCTAAGCGGGTATGCACAGCAGGCCGACTCCATTGGGTGGTGGAATCGCAACTCTACTTATGCCGTTGCAATCGACGAGGTGGCGGTCGAGGTCTCGAGGCCAATGCGCGAGATAGGGCTGCAACAGACCATACTCGACACGGTGGCCCTGCACGATAACATTGCCCTCTCGATGGCAGATGTGCTGAGCCTCAACTCCTCGATATTTGTCAAACAGCACGGCAGAGCAACCCTCTCGACCGTATCGTTTCGCGGCACTTCGGCATCGCATACTCAGGTGACGTGGAATGGTCTGAAAATACAGTCGCCGATGCTCGGCATGACCGACTTTTCGATGATACCCTCATACCTCATCGACGATGCCACGCTTCTGCACGGCAGCTCTTCGGTCACGGTCTCGAGTGGTGGCATTGGCGGAGCCGTTCTGCTTAAAAGCCATGCGGGCGGGAGTGAGGGTTTCGACCTTAGATTTGTGCAGGGTGTAGGGTCATACTCCACCTTTGACGAGTTTCTGAGTCTGGGTTATGGCAATGGCAGGTGGCAGCTGTCAACAAAAGCGGTTTATGCTTCGTCGCAGAACGATTTCCACTACACGAATCGCAACAAGAAGGAGAATATCTACGATGATGAGTACAACATTATCGACAGCTACTACCCTACCGAGGTCAACCGCAACTGCGATTTTAGAGATTTTCACCTGCTCCAGCAGATAAGTCACACACTAAAGGGTGGCGACAAACTAAACCTTGAGGCGTGGTATCTCAACACAAATCGAGGCATACCGCTTCTGAGCGTAGATTACAACGATACCCGCCAATTCGAGAACCGACAACGAGAGCATACCCTGCGCTCACTCTTAGAGTGGGAACATCAGGGAACAAACATCAGGCTAAATGCCCGTGGCGGTTATATCTACTCGCTCCAGAAGTATAACTTTGCCAAGGAGCGTGGCGATGCACAGATGATGCCCATCACCTCCACCACTTCGCGCCTTAACACCGTCTATGCCAGCTTCGAGGCGAGCTACTACCTTGCCAAATGGCTCTTTACGGCTACGGCTGAAAATCACTTGAACTTCGTGGACAGTCGCGACAGAGTAACCGAAGTGGGCTACGATAAGAATCGCAACGAGATGTCGCTTTTGCTGGGGGCTAAGTGGAGCCCGACAAAGAGCTTGGGTTTGAGCCTTAGCTTGCGCGAGGAGTTGTATGACAAGGAGCTATCGCCTCTGATTCCCGCACTGATGGTCGATTGGCTAATCTCGAAGCGGGGTACCATAACACTGAAGGGTTCTGTGGCTCGCAACTACCGCTACCCCTCGCTCAACGACCTCTATTTCCAGCCCGGAGGCAACAGCCAGCTGCGACCCGAAAAGGGAGTGACCTATGACGCCGGCATAAGTTTCGACCACAAAGTCGAGAATAGCTACTCGCTTGAAGGTGCCCTCGTGTGGTTTGACAGCTATATTGACGATTGGATTTTGTGGCGACCCACCTTCAAGGGTTTTTGGACTCCGGAGAATGTCGAAAGAGTACACGCCTATGGTATCGAGGCAAATCTTTCGAGCCGCATACAACTCGCACCTCGCTGGCAGATGACCATCGATGGCAGCTATTCGTGGACTCCCTCAAAGAGCAATGGCAAACAACTCATATATGTTCCCCTGCACTCTACATCGGTAGGCTGCTCGCTAATGTGGCGCAGTTGGCGACTCACCTACAAGGGGCACTATTACTCGGAGCGTTTTACCACCACCGACAACATCTCGGGCAGGCTGACCTCGGTCGATAGCTACTTCCTAAGCGATGGCTCGCTCGAGAAGCGTTTTGTTCCCAAGTGGGCAGATTTGTCGGTTAAGTTTTCGGCAATGAACATCTTCGATGTGGAGTATGAATCGGTACTCGCCCGCCCTATGCCGGGATTCCACTTCGAAATATTTTTGGAGATACACCCCCGCTGGGGCAAAAAATCGAGATAGAAGATGAGAGTAATTTTCAGCATAGTTCTCTGTTGTTTGATGTGTAGCTGCTCTGGGGTCAAAAGCCGTTCGACATCAAGCTACGACCACACCATCTATAAGCCCCACCACGCCTCGGGCTTCGAGATTCTGGGCGCACAACCCTCTGACGAGGCCACAAGCCAAAGCACCATTATTCGTACTCTCAACCCATGGCAGAGTGCCGAGGGGATAACTCGCGAGTTGTTCATATCGCGCGAGGGCGAGCTACCTCCCACAGGATTTACGGGCGAGGTTGTGAAGAGCTGCCCCGAAAGGGTTGCCTGCATGAGTTCGTCATACATAGCCATACTCGACCTGTTGGGCAGGGTGGAGAGCGTAAAGGGAGTCTCGGGCAGAGGGTTTGTGAGTAACCCTACAATACGGGCTTTAGGCTCTGAGATTGCGGATATAGGCTTCGATGGCAATGTAAACTACGAGCTACTGCTGGCAGAGGATATCCAACTCGTACTCATTTATGGAGTCTTTGGGCCTTGCGCAATGGAACCCAAGCTCAAAGAGTTGGGCATACCTTTCCTCTACGTTGGCGAATATGTCGAATCGTCACCTCTCGGCAAGGCGGAGTGGATGGTGGCTTTAGGCGAGATATTCGACTCGCGCGAGCAGGCTATCGAACTCTTCGAACCTATCGAGCAGAAGTACAACCAACTTGTCGAGGTGGCAAAAGCTATACCTTCACGCCCCAAAGTTATGCTCAACACCCCCTATGGCGATAGTTGGTATATGCCCTCAACATCGAGCTATATTGCTCGCCTTGTGGCTGATGCCGGTGGCGATTACATCTACAAGGGCAACAGCAAGAATATGTCGGCGACAATCGATATCGAGGAGGCTATACTTCTAAGCTCGGAGGCTGATGTATGGCTCGATGCGTCAAACCTCGAGAACTTGGATGCCCTAAAGCGTAGCTATCCTCGCTTTGCAAAACTTAGATGTGTGGAGCAAGGCGAGGTCTATGACAACGACCTAAAGGAGAGTTGTGGAGCAAACGACTATTGGGAGAGTGGTGTGGTCGAGCCGCATATCATACTCTCCGACCTGATTGAGATACTTCACCCCGAAGTTTTAGACCACACAATAAAGTATTACAGAAAGTTATAATGAGATTCGAAAGATATATATTTCCACTTTTGGTGCTGATTGTTGCCCTGCTCTTCGTGTGCGACCTTATGGTTGGCTCGGTCAACATCTCGTGTGGAGAGGTGTGGGCAGCCCTGACGGGTGGTGAGTGTGAGCCTGCAACACGAAAGATTGTGTGCGAGGTACGTCTGGTAAAGGCTTTGGTGGCACTCTTGGCGGGCGTGGCTCTGCCCATCAGCGGACTGCAAATGCAGACCCTGTTTCGCAATCCGCTGGCAGGACCCTATGTGCTTGGTATAAGCTCGGGAGCGAGTCTGGGTGTGGCTATATTTCTGCTCGGCGCACCACTGTTGGGCGTAAGAATTGATGGTCTGGCTGCTTCGATAGGCACAGCAGGTGCTGCGTGGATAGGTGGAGCAGCAATACTCTTTGTGATAGCCGCCTTGAGCCGACGCATCAAAGATATTATGGTCATACTGATTTTGGGTATGATGTTCTCCTCGGGTGTGAGCGCAGTGGTGCAGATTCTGCAATACCTGACCAGCGAGGAGGCCCTCAAGAGCTATGTTATCTGGACTATGGGGTCGCTGGGCGACGTAACCACACTCCAACTCTGGATTCTGCTTGCTGCCATAGGCTTGGGATTGGCAATTGCGCTAAGAACCATTAAGCCCCTTAATATGTTGTTGTTGGGCGAAAACTATGCCCGCACAATGGGACTTAACATCGGGAAGTCAAGAGCCTTAATCATACTCTCCACGACACTGCTTGCCGCCTCTGTTACGGCCTTCTGCGGACCCATAGGCTTTGTAGGATTGGCCATTCCCCACCTCTCGCGCATAATAATTCGCAATGCCGACCACCGACTGCTTATGCCCACAACTGCTCTTGTGGGAGCAGCCGTAATGCTGCTGTGCGATGTGATGGCAAAGTGTTGGGCTCTGCCCATAAATTCCATCACGGCACTGATGGGTATTCCTATTGTAGTGTGGGTTGTTATACGCAATAAATCAATTGTATAGAGATGATTCGATTAGAGAACATATCGCTGGGCTATAAGGGCAAGATGTTGATTGATGGGGCAGAGCTGAAGATTCGTCGAGGCGAACTTACAGCCCTTATCGGTCGCAACGGAACGGGCAAATCGACCCTTCTGAGAGCCATTGCCGGAATCAGTTCACCGAGTTCGGGCAACATCCTGCTCGACGGTCTGAATATGAGGGATATCAACCCCGAGAGACTCGCCCGCACGGTGGCTCTGGTTACGCCCGAGAGGGTGAGAATTGCCGACTTAAGATGCGAGGATGTGGTGGCATTGGGTCGTGCGCCCTACACCAATTGGATAGGCAGAATGCAGAGCGAGGATAGAGCGATTGTGGAGGAGTGCCTCGCAGCAGTCGATATGCAGGAGTATGCCCGCCGCACGATGGATAGCCTTTCGGATGGTGAGAGCCAACGCATAATGATAGCTCGCGCCCTCGCACAACAGACCCCCATACTGCTTCTCGACGAGCCTACGTCGTTTCTTGACCTCCCCAACCGCTATAAGTTGGTGGGGCTACTGAGCCGCTTGAGTCATGAGCAGAATAAGGCTATACTCTTCTCTACCCACGAGCTTGATATAGCTACCCGCCTGTCAGACTCCATAGCCCTTATCGACCCACCCACATTGCGCCACCTCGCCCCCAACCAAATCGAGGAACATATCGAGAGATTGTTCGGGATATCGATATAGCCACAAATACTCGTCCAAGGTGCAGATTTAGTGGCAACACAACGCGACTCGTCATTTTTGCATCTTAAGGTAATCCTACAAAGAGGACCTGTCTAATAAGTTTTTAGACAGGTCCTCTTTTTGTCAAAAGTTGTATATTAACTTTCCTCACTAAAGACCAAGCTTAGCACGAATCTCTGCGGGGATAGCATTCTTGTTTATAAGAAGCGACATGGTCTTGTACTCAACGAAAGGACGCGAGAAATAGAAGTAACCTGCATAGGGACCTCTCTCACCCCACGAGTTGAGGACCTTGAAGAAGGGGTTACCCTCCTGATCCTTAGCCGAACCCACGATTACCATACCATGGTCGTCGGTAGTCTCGTAGTTGTCGTAAGCCTCCTGACGCATCTGCTGGGTAATAGTAAGCTCCTTGACAGGCTTATCGAAGCTATAAAGAGCAGCCTCCTTCTCAGCCTCGGTCTGGCGACCCCAACGCTCAGCCTCGGTGCCACCCAAATCGTCACGCATCTCGTCGGGAATGATACCCACTGCCTTAGTGCGGCTAAAGCCCTTCTCGCTAACGTCGGCAGCCCACTCGATAGCATAGCCATTCTCGATAGCATAGTCAACGGTCTGCATAAGCTCCTCGAGGGGGATGTTATAAGAAGCCTCCCAACGCCAGTTGTCGGGAACCTCGATTACAAACTGCTCGTAGAAGGGGTGGTGGGTATAGCTGGTCAGGCTCACATAGTCGTCGATATTGATAGGCAACGACTCGGCAAACGAATGGGGAGTGTACTCCTTACCCTTCCACATGAAGGTCTCGGGCATCTTGCCAAAGTAAGCATCCAGAATTGCGTTAAGACCATCCTGCCATGCAGTAGTGAGCTTACGGTTGGGAGCCTTGATGATAGCATCAACATAACCCTTCAACACAGCATCAATCTCGCCAAACTGAGGCTTATCGGTACCATAGTTGAAACCGGTATATACCTCGTGGGGAACAATACCATACTTCTTGATACCGTGAGTAACATCGCCGGCAGCACCGCCAACAGCAAAGTTAAGCGAACCGTGCAGACGTACATACTTTACCGCCTTCTCGAAATAGATGTTACGAACAATCCACATCTCCGAGAGGTGAATCTCCTCGCCACCATTCTTCAAAATCTCGCTCTCCAACCACGAGAGGGCAGAGAAACACCAGCAAGTACCGCTACGGTGCTGGTCCTTAACGGGGGTAATCTGTGCGGTCTTAAGGTCGGTAAACTGATAGCCCTTTACCTCCTCAGCCTTCTTGCCCTTAGCAGCTGCGGGCAGAATCATACCCACAAGCAGAGCAGCAATCAAAAGTGATTTTTTCATAAATAAATAGTTTTTAGGTTTATAGTTTATCTTTTGCTCTTCTCGATAATATTCATACACTCCTCGCGAGTCAACTCCTCGGGCTTCTTGCCCTTGGGGATTCGGAAGTTCTTGCCCTTATAGGCGATATAGGCTCCATAACGACCACTCTTGATTGCCAACTCAGGCTCGTCGTCAAAGTTCTTTATATTGCCCGACGAGGTGTTGCGTTCGCGCTGCTTGAGTATGAGTTCGCGTGCGCGCTCCTCATTGATGGTATAGGGGTCATCGCCCTTATCGAGCGAAGAGAACATCTTTCCATGACGCACATAGGCTCCGAACCTACCCAGACCCACAACAAGCTCCTCACCATCAAGCTCACCCACCGAACGTGGGAGTGCAAACAGCTCCAATGCCTCTTGAAGGGTTATCGACTCGATGAGCTGACCCTTCTTGAGCGAAGCATAGCGAGGCTTCTCACCCTCTCGTGACTCAATCTCGACCATCGGTCCGTAGCGACCTATACGCGCCTTAACCTCACGACCGGTCTGAGGGTCGATGCCCAAAGTGCGAATCTGGGCTGCACGGTTGGTTTGCGAACCCACTGCATTATCGACCATATTGTGGAACGGACCGTAGAACTGCTCAATCATCTTGCTCCACGTAATCTCGCCATCGGCAATGCGGTCAAACTCCTTCTCAACATTTGCCGTAAAGTTGTAGTCCAAGATAGGCTCGAACTGAAGCTCCAGATAGTCGTTGACCATCATTCCTATATCGGTGGGTTGCAAACGGCTCTTCTCCTTGCCGACACTCTCGCTGAGGAGTTTCTCCGTTATGCGGTTCTGCGACGAGAGTGTAAGCTGCACATAGTTGCGCTTTATGCCCTCCTTGTTCTGCTTAACCACATAACCGCGATTGATAATGGTGGTGATGGTCGGAGCGTAGGTCGAAGGACGACCAATACCAAGCTCTTCCATACGCTTAACCAACGACGCCTCGTTGTAGCGACTCGGAGCTTGAGTAAATCGCTCGGTAGCCACAATCTGATAGGGGGTAACAACATCGCCCTCAGCCATCTTAGGCAGCACGCTCACCGCCTCACCCTGCTGCTGGTCGTCATCAACCGACTCGCTGCTGTCAAGGCGTAAGAATCCGTCGAAGCGCACAACCTCACCCGTTGCCGTAAATTGCGACTTGTTCTTATCGCCCTCGATAAGGACCGTCGTACGGTCAATCTCGGCTGCCACCATTTGCGATGCTACGGTACGCTTCCATATAAGGTCGTAGAGTCGTCGCTCGGCAGTGGTACCCTCGATACTCTGGCGGTCGATGTACGAAGGACGAATAGCCTCATGTGCCTCCTGCGCACCCTTCGACTTGGTCTTATAGGTACGATACGCCGAATAATTCTCACCAAAAAGGTTGGTAATCACCTCCTTACACTGGGCAAGAGCCTGCTTCGAGAGGTTTACCGAGTCGGTACGCATATAGGTAATAAGACCTCGCTCATAGAGTCGCTGTGCCACCTGCATAATTTGCGAAACGGACATTCCCAACTTACGACCCGCCTCCTGCTGGAGAGTCGAGGTGGTGAAGGGGGGTGCGGGAAATCGCTGCGCAGGCTTCTCTTCACACTTCGCCACCGTAAAGATGGCACCTATACAGCTATTGAGAAACGCCTCGGCATCCTCACGACGAGCATAACGATTGGAAAGCTCGGCTTTGAAGAGATTTTTCTTATCACCCTCGGTATAGAACTGAGCCACAACACGATAGTAGGGCGTAGGCTTAAAGGCTATAATCTCTCTCTCGCGCTCAACGAGCAATCTTACTGCCACACTCTGCACACGTCCTGCCGAGAGTTGCGGGCGCACTTTCTTCCACAGCACAGGCGAAAGCTCGAAACCCACAAGGCGGTCCAGCACTCGACGTGCCTGCTGAGCATTGACCAAATTCATATCCACCACGCGAGGATTCTCAATAGCCTCAAGAATAGCTCGCTTGGTAATTTCGTGAAAAACAATTCGTTTTGTCTTTTCAACCTGAAGACCCAACACTTCGGTCAGGTGCCACGCGATGGCCTCTCCTTCGCGGTCTTCATCGGAAGCCAGCCACACGGTCTTAGTTTCTGCCAATTTTTTCAACTCACTGACCAACTTCTGTTTATCGTCAGGAATTTCGTACTGAGGCATAAAGTTAGCATCTATATCTATGCCCAGACCCTTTTTGGCAAGGTCGCGAATATGTCCGAAACTGGAGCGAACCATAAACTCTTCGCCCAGAAATTTCTCGATGGTCTTGGCTTTCGCCGGGGACTCTACAATTACTAAATTCTCTTTCATTTTCTTACAGCAGAAAACCTAAGCTCTTGTCTTAGGTTTTCCTCCGGTCTTAAATCTATTTAATCAGTGTGTAGGTCAGCTCCAACTTTATGGGAGCATTGTTTGATTCTGACTCCATACCCTGACCCGTCATGGTGTCAAAGCCATTGACACTGTATGCTTCGGGTGCCAGATAGATGGTTCGCTTCTGCTCCGCAGAGAGCATAGCCTCCTTATCCTTGACATAGGAGTTCCACAAACTCTGGATATATGCCGAGATGTCCATAGTATAACATCCTTGGCTGCGGTTGATATAGCCACCATAGTTTAGCGGGGTCGAATCCTCGTAGGCATAGGCATAGTCGGCTATGCCCGTCAGGTCCTTATATGAGGTGTAAAGACCCAAACGCTGAAGGCTGTTATCCATACGCCAGATAAAACTCTCGGTGGGGGTGATAGCCTCCCAATCGTAGTCAGCCTCGGCATCGTAGATTGCCAGCTGCGCACGATTGATTGCCAGCGAGTTATAATTCTTACCCCACTCGTCGCGCTCCTCAGAGAGTATATTCTCAAGTTGCTCGAAGAGATGCTCGGTGAAAGTTATGCGCGTTACGACACCCGCAAGACCCTCGACATAGCAAACATCGGTCAGCGGTAACTCCTCGGCATCCTCCTCGAAATTCAGACCCGAAAGCAACGATTCGGAGTAGTCGTGGCGAATGGTATTTATCGACGCTCTACCAGCCTCGACAGACGAGTCGTAGAAGTAGTAGAGCGAAACGGTGGTATCCTGAATCAACTTGGGGTCCTGCTCATTACGATTTCTGCCATAGAGTATCATTCCCGACTGGGTGAGGTCAACCTCATATATACTGCTCTGCTCGCTCGAAGGAGCATCCTCAACAGGCTTGACGTATATGCCCTTGAAGTTCTCGACCCAATCCTTCGGGTCGTAAAAACCCTTCATATCGTTGTCGGTATAAGCTCCGCGCAGGAGCATCATACGCTCGATAAGGTCCCGACCCTTGGTTGTAGGCTCCATCCTGACTGCTGTCGAGGTGGTATAGATTCCCTTCGATTGATTGGGGAACTCGAAAGTAAAGAGGGGTTGGGAGTCGATATAGGGCGCAGGGTCAAATGTGCCGTAGAATGTGGTGTCGGCACTCTGCTCGAGGAAGTTATCGTTAAGCACCTCATAGACCTCATAACGACGAGTGACGGTGGTATCACCGCCATAGTTGGTTACGACCAAACCTATCATTATCGAGTCGAAGATGGGGCGATAGCCAAAACCTTCGAGCGAATCGGGACAGTAGCCCCAAGTATATTGTGTATAGAAGCCCGCGGTACGCAGACCAAACGTATCACTTCGCGTCGAACCCATTATACCGACAAAGATATTCGAGGTCTTTATCGAGTCGGTACGATAGAGGCTTGTGCGAAGGCAAGGGTCGAGGCGACGCGAACCAACCTTGAGCTGCTGGTCGCCGGGAACAAACTCCGAACCCAGAGAGTCGTCAACCTCGGTACATCCCGCGAAGGTCATTGTGAGCAGCAGACCCACAACCATAAACGACCAAAGAAGACGACCCAAAAGCCTATAATTCATCATAGAAACGGTTATAATTATCGAAAAACTCCTCCGATGCGGGGTCCTGATACTCCAGCACCCTCTTGCCACTCTGACGTGCCAACTCCATAACTGCGGGATTGGCATTGGGCGAGCCGGCAACTACGCCATCGACATACTGCATAACGAAACGGTAGAGATTTTCGTATGAGGGGTTATCCAAAATCGAAAGATTTTCATTCTCCACACCCTCACTCTTAATCATATTCTTGAACTCGGCTCCCAAAGGATTCTTAAATTCATCGTCATAAACCGAGAGAACAATCTTAAGGTCGCGGAAGATGGGGTCATCAGCAAACAGGTGCTTCAGGTAGAGCGGCGTAATGGTCGAGAGCCATCCGTGGCAGTGAACCACCGAAGGGGTCCATCTGAGCTTCTTCACCGTCTCAAGCACACCACGCGCAAAGAAAATTGCACGCTCGTGGTTGTCGATAAACTCCTCGCCATCAGCATCACAAATCACAGCCTTACGCGAGAACAGGTCATCATTATCGATGAAATAGATCTGCACTCGAGCCGAAGGGATGGATGCAACTTTGATTATGAGTTGGTGGTCATCGTCGTCGATTATGAGATTCATACCCGAAAGCCTGATAACCTCATGAAGCTGATGCCTGCGCTCGTTCACACAGCCGTAGCGGGGCATAAAGGTACGTATCTCGTTACCTCGCTCCTGCATTGCTTGACACAACTTGCGACAGAGTGCCGACTGCTCACTTTCGGGCAGATAAGGCATAATCTCCTGACAAACGTATAAAATCTTATTAGCCATAGATTGCTTCTTTTGTAGCAAAGATAGTGATTTTTTCTCTGTTTTCCCCCGCTCGGCACCAAAAATAGTTGCCTTGAAGAGTTTTATATTATCAACATTGCGTCACCGTAGGTTCCGAAACGATACTTCTCCTCGCGAGCCACCTTGTAGGCATTCATCACCAATTCGTGACCGCCAAACGCCGAGACCATCATCAGCTGGGTCGATTCGGGCAGGTGGAAGTTCGTAACCAAAGCATCGGCAACGGTAAACTCATAGGGCGAGAAGATAAACTTATTGGTCCAACCCTCTTGTGCCGTAATCATACCGCCGGTCGATACCACAGTCTCAATTGTGCGCATTACGGTTGTACCAACCGAAACAATCTTGTGACCACCCCTCTTGCAGTTGTTCACCGCCTCGGCAGTCTGCTCCGTAACGAAATACTGCTCAGAGTCCATCTTATGTTTAGACAAATCCTCAACATCTACCGTACGGAAGTTACCCAAACCCACATGCAGAGTGATAAACGCGCTATCGATACCGCGAATCTCCATACGTTTCAAAAGGTGCTTCGAGAAGTGCATGCCGGCAGTAGGAGCTGCCACAGCACCCTCCTTGTCGGCAAAAATTGTCTGGTAACGCTCGGCATCCTCAGGCTCGACCTTCTCCCTAACCCAACGAGGCAGCGGAGTCTCCCCCATCTCGAAAAGTGTCTTCTTAAACTCCTCATAGGTGCCATCGAAGAGGAATCGGAGGGTACGTCCGCGCGAGGTGGTGTTATCGATAACCTCTGCCACCAACAAATCATCATCGCCAAAATAGAGTTTATTACCGATACGAATCTTGCGTGCGGGGTCAACCAACACATCCCACAGGCGCAACTCGCGATTCAACTCTCTGAGCAAGAAGATTTCAATCTCGGCACCGGTCTTCTCCTTATTACCATAGAGGCGTGCAGGAAAGACTTTGGTATCGTTAAACAGGAAGAGGTCCTTCTCGTCGAAATATTCGATGATTTCCTTAAAGATTCGATGTTCGATTTTGCCACTCTTACGGTCAATAACCATCAAGCGCGACTCGTCGCGGTTCTCCATCGGATGCTTCGCCAACATATCGGGCGTCAGCTCATAGTTGTATTGTGAAAGTTTCATTTTGCAAAATATTCTTCTTAAGGAACGACACAATTAACATATATACGCTAAATTGGCTATTTTGTTTCACACTCTGCCAACTTTTTGAGAAATTCCTCTAATTGATGCGCCTGACGAGTGGTAAAACCACCGCTTCGTGTACGTCTGAGCGAGCTAAGATGCGCTCCGCTATCGAGTGCCTCACCAATCTCGCGAGCCAAAGAACGGATATATGTTCCCTTGCTGCAACGCACCCTGATTCTGATGCGTGGCATATCATACTCCAAAAGCTCCATCTCATAAATATTTATCAGTGCCTGCTTAAGTTCGATACTATCGCCCGAGCGGGCAATATCGTATGCACGCACACCCTCAACCTTCTTTGCCGAATAGAGGGGTGGGGTTTGCAGTCGCTCGCCGACAAGTCCCCCGAGAGCCTTCTCCACAAGCTCGCGGGAGATATGGTCGGTGGGATAGGTCTTATCGATAGGATGCTCCAAATCGTAGCTGGGCGTTGTGGCTCCAAGCACCACATCTGCCTCATACTCCTTCTCCTCTGCCTGCAACTTATCGACGAGTTTTGTAGCCTTGCCTATGCAGACCAACAATATTCCCGTTGCCAAGGGGTCGAGCGTGCCGGCATGACCAACCTTAATCTTAGGGTAGCCGACCTTTCGCAAATCATATTTTATCTTACGAACAACATCCGTAGAGGTCCACTCCAAGGGTTTGTCGATGACGGCAATGTAGCCCTCCTCAAAATTCAGTCCCTTGAGGGTAAACTCTTCAACATCAAGTGTGTGACGCATCTTTATTGGGTTAGATTGAATATATTATACATATTAGTCCCGCCACAAGGCAGTAGGCTGCAAACCATACGAGCTTGCCTCGGCGCACAATCTCGAGCATAAAGCGGCAGGCGAGTGCGCCCGAGATAAATGCCGACATAAAGCCCGCAAAAAGTGGTGCAATATCAACATCCATTGCCGTAATCTCGCCGGAAAGCATATCAAGCAATATTTTTCCCAATATCACCGGTATTACCATCAGGAACGAGAATTGAGCTACGGTCTGCTTACTGTTGCCCAAGATAAGTCCCATAGCAATTGTGCTGCCCGAACGCGAAAGGCCGGGCATGGTGGCAACCGCCTGCGCACAGCCTATGATGAATGCGTCGCGATAGGATATCTCGCTTTTGGGTTTGGGCTTTGCATAGTAGGCAAAGGTGAGCAGCGTTGCCGTCAGAAGTAGCATAGCTCCCACGAAATAGAGCGACGAAAAGAGTTGCTCGATTTGTGACGAAAAGAGGATACCGACCACACCCGCCGGAATCATCGACAAAATAATCTTTAGCACAAAGCTCTGCTCGGGTGTAAATTTCTTGGAGAAAAGACCTTTGATAAGTCGCAAAATCTCCGACCACATAACCACGATGGTACTCAACACCGTTGCTGCGTGCAGTATCACATCGAAGGTTACGTTGCCCGTAATCTCCACGCCCAAAATCTCTTTTGCTATCTGAAGGTGTCCGCTCGAGGATATGGGTAGAAACTCTGTTAGGCCCTGCACTAAGCCGAGCAATATGGCATCTAAAATCGACATCTGCCTCCCCCCTATCGCTTCATTATACCGTAAATCTCAACCACAAAGCCCACAACAATAATTATGGGCGCGAGGGTTATTCTTCGCCACGAAAACATAGCATAGTTAAACTCCTCGGGCGAGGAGCTGCCTCCGCCTGCCATCAGTATCATACCGAGCAGTATGAGCAGAAAGCCGACAAGCAGAATCTTATAGTTACGCTTACCCAGCGGCATCTTGCTCTCATTGGAGCTGTTTTGCTCCATCTCTTTACTCTTATTCATCATCAATAGAGATATATTTTACTACTATTCATATTCACAAACTTGTTTATCGCAAAGGCGGTAAAAAGAAGCGAGAGCAACACTCCGCCACCAAACATAACGGCAGCAATAGTGGCACAAAGCTCGACAGTGGTCTGACTCAACAACTCGGGGATAGCCCAAGTCAATGCCCACAAAGCTCCGCCAAGCAGCAACGATGCTCCCAAGCCGGCCCACACACCTTGCAGAATGGCCCTACCCAAGAATGGACGCATAATATACCACTTGGTAGCTCCCACCAACTTCATTGTATTTATAAGGTAACGCTTAGAATAGACTGCCAAGCGTATGGTGTTGTTGAGCAAAATGAGCGATATTACCAACAGTACCACTCCGAAAATCAGCAGCACAAGGCGTATGGTTCCCACCGTGGAGTGCAGGCGCGAAGCCAACTGCTCGGGGTAGCTCACCCTATCCACACCCTCCATACTCTTAATCTTCTCAATCAGGGCATCCACCTCGGTCTGCTCTTCGCTACGCGTAGTGAGCTGCACCTCGAAACTATCGGAGAGAGGGTTCTCCTCCAATATCAACTCCCAATCCTGACCAAAGAGTTCACGGAAGGTCTTATCCTCTGCCTTCTGTTGCTTCGACGAATAGACTACTGCTCGTACCAGAGGCTCGGCTACCAACTCAGCCTCAATCTGCTCTCTACGCTCATCATCAACATCAGCGTTAAGCTCCACGGTGAGAGAAATACTCTCCTGAAGGGTTGTTGCCACCCTCATCGACTCGCTGATAAGATAGCCCACCGAGCCGAGTAAAAACAGCACCAACGCAATTGATATGGTCGATACAATGTATGAGTTGCGGACCTTACGCTTTAGTCTTTTATCCTCTCTCATCTTCACTCTTGGTTATATAACGTCGCACAGAAAAATATATTGCCACCACGGCACCCACCAGAATAATGAGCGACGAGAGGAGCGTTACACCCTCGGCCACCGCCCAATTCGGTGCGCGGAAACTCCACTCAACGGTGTGGCTACCTTTCGGGAGCTGCATACCGCGCAACACATAGTTTGCTCTGAAGTAGGGTGCAGGCTCGCCATCGATTTTCGCACTCCAACCCTTATCGTAGTATATCTCCGAGAAGAGGGCTACGGCATTGTGGCTCGAGCTATACTCATACCTGAGGCGATTGGGCTGATACTCAACCAAATCTATCGTCGCGCTGAAGGGGTGTAGCGAGTCGGGCATATCCATCGGCAGACGGTCTGCCTTATCGATATCCTCCTCACGAATAATTGCCACTCGACGGGTATCCACCTCACCAAGGCGCGAAATCTCCTCCTCGGCACTCTCCACAGGCAACACATACTCCACAAACCACGCTGCTCCATTGGCACTCTCGCGGCGCAGCACAGAGTCGGGCGAGAGTATCACATAGCGCGTATTGAGCATATCCAAAACCGAATCATCCATCTGCACAAGATAGCGGTCGATTATATCCTGATAGCGCGAGAGCTTGGCTCCGTGGTAACCGCCCACCGAGCGGTGGAAATAGCTCGTCGTTGCATCGTTGAAGGGACTTACCGTAAGATTTAATACTCTGTAACCTAAGCTCTTATCCTCCAATATCTGTTTGTCGGCGCGTGTAGCAACAACCCTATTACGCGAAGGCGACACAAAGCTCTCGTGGTTGAGATATCTCAGATTTACGGGTAGCAGGTCTGCCAACACCAGTGCAGTGACGAAAGCCGTCATACCCCACGCCGGCAACTTCACAATCTTCTCCTTCAGATAGAGCCATATCGCTACACCTGTAAGGAGTATGAAGATAAGCGAACGCCACGCATCCGATGCCATAACCGAAGCTCGCTCGGCAGCCATGGCACGTGCAGCCGCATCACCAATCTCAACATCCAATCCCTGCTGCAACTCTTGCGTCATACCTGCGCTGCTGAACCACTCCGAGAACTGCATCGTAAGCATCTGGCGGTCGTTCTCATATCCGAAATCGAAGAGATAGGGGCCCGCAACCGCAAAGAGCAGGCAGACTCCGCCACAGAGACCCACCGACCAAGCCAAAGCCTTGAGCTGAGCTGCACGGTTCTCCTTATCACGCCACAAAGTCATCAGGGCATAGGCAGCCAACATAGGCATAACCCACTCCACAACCACAAGGAACATCGACACTGTGCGGAACTTGTTGTATCCGGGCAGAATCTTGAACATCAGCTCGGTGAACCACATAAAGTTGCTACCCCATGCGAGCAGCAGAGCCACCACGCAGGCAGCCAATGCCCACCACTTATCTCTGCCCTTAACAATCAGCAGAGCCATAAAAGCGAGCATGATTACCACAGCTCCGATATAGGTAGGACCTGCGGTAAATGGCTGCTCGCCCCAATAGAGCGGCAGCTGTCCGGCAAGAGACTCCAATCCGTAGGGTGCAAGTGCATCTGCCACCTCGCCATCCGAAGAGAAGCTGCGCATCGAATCGCCACCCATAAAGTCGGGAATGAGCATATTCCAACTCTCCGCCTTGCCATAGCTCCACGCCGTGGCATACTCCAAGTCCAAGCCGTCGTTATCGCCACCACTGCCCGGCAGAGCAAGCTCCGAGCCGGCACGTATCGTGTCGGGTGTATGTTGCATTGTGTACCACAAAGGCGAGAAGTTAGAACCCACGGCAATCACTCCTGCCAAAGAGAGCAGCAACGTGCGCTTACCAAACTCCTTGAGCAACTTATCCTTATAGGCAAACCACAACTCCGAGAGCCACATAAATCCCATAGCCACAAGGAAATAGTAGGTTATCTGGGGGTGATTGGCTCCCACCTCAAGCGAGGTAAACAGGGCGGTCATGGCCGCACCATACCACATATTTCCGCGCAAGGTGAGCCACCCGCCACCCATCATCAGTGGTGCATAGACCAATGCCCACATCTTGGTAATGTGTCCGGCACCGATAATGAGCAGGAAGTAGGTCGAGAAGCCGTAAGCCACAGCCGACGCTGTTGCCACCCATGGATTTATGCGCATCACAGAGAGCATAATCCACATGGCCAGCATGGCGAAGAAGATGAAGGCTGCGGGGGTATCCATCAATCCTACGATGCGCCCCACACTACCCTTGACCAATTGAGCCGGATAGGCTACGTTTATCAGGTATGCCGGCATACCGCCAAACATACCGCCCGTCCATTGCGGGTCCTGGCCCGTCTGAGCCCTGCACTCACGTATATCGTGAGCCATACCCTCATACTGTACTACATCGTGCTGGGGCAACTCTTCGCCACCGAATTGCGGAGCGAAGTAAATTACGGCAAGCACAAAAAAGAGTGCGACAGCCGCCAAAAACGGAGTCAGCCGTCGAAAATGTTTTACAAATTCGGTCATCGCGAAAAAAGTATTACCAATTCCACAACGCAAAGATAGAAATAAATTATGGAAAATTGATACCGAGTTTTGTATTTTCACAAAATTAGACTATATTCGCTACCTAAAATGTAAGCAAAACTCAAACTAACCATATATGACTAAATTCAACTCTATCAAAACTCTCTTTGTGGCGTTGGCCTCTTTGCTTTGGCTGATGCCTGCTTCGGCAGACGAAGGAATGTGGCTTCCCTCGCTGATTTCCAACCGTATAGATGATATGCGCTCGAAGGGTTTCGAACTCTCCGCCGAGGACATCTACTCCATAAACCAAGCATCGATGAAAGATGCTGTGGTACTCTTCGCAGGCTACTGCACCGGCGAGATAGTATCCGAAAAGGGTTTGGTGCTGACCAACCACCACTGCGGTTTCGACGCTATTCAGAGCCACTCGACAATCGACCACGACTACCTGACCAACGGTTTTTGGGCCATGAACCACTCCGAGGAGTTGCCCAACGAGGGACTTTGGGTATCGATTCTTGTTCGCATGGAGGATATCACCTCACGTCTTGCTGCCGGCGAGAAGAGCGAGGATATTATTGCTAAGGCTGAGGCAGAGGGCAAGAGCTACAAGGCTTCAATCGAGCAGATGTACTATGGCAACCAACAGTTCCTTTTCGTCTATCAGCGTTTCGACGATGTTCGTTTGGTGGGTACTCCCCCCTCGTCGATTGGCAAATTTGGTGGCGATACCGACAACTGGATTTGGCCCCGCCACACCGGCGACTTCTCCATCTTCCGCATCTATGCCGACAAGGAGAACAACCCCGCAGCCTACTCCACAGAGAATGTCCCCTACCGTCCGAAGCGTCACTTCGATGTTTCGACCGAGGGCATTGGCGAGGGCGACTTCACAATGATTTATGGTTTCCCGGGCAACACCCAGCAGTATATTACCTCCGATGCCGCAGAGTATGTTCAGAAGGTGTCGGACCCCATGAAGATTGACCTGCGCACACGCCGCTTGTATATTATCCGCGAGGCTTCGGAGGCAGACCCCGCAGTGCGTATTCAGTATGCTTCGAAGTATGCCAACATCGCAAACGCTTGGAAGAAGTGGCAGGGTGAGGTTCTCGGCCTTGAGCGTACCAATACCATCGAGAATAAGAGAGCATACGAGGCTCGCTTTGCAAAGTGGGCTGAGGATAAACCCGAATACAGCTCGCTTCTGGACTCTATGCACCAGAGCTACTTGAAGGTTATACCTTGGTACTATATGGAGGAGCTGAAGAATGAGTCGGTGCGCACCATCGAGCTGACACAGTTTGCTGCACGCACCGCATCTGCTTTCGAGGGCGATAAGAAGAGTCGCGAGCAGAAGCTCTCCGAGGTAGAGGCTCTCTATAAGGATTTCGTCGCAGAGGTTGACCGCAAGATGACCATAGCCGTTCTCAAGGGTTTCGAACAGTACTGCCCCAAGGAGGAGTACCCCACACAGCTCAACGAGCTTATCACCAAGCACGGTTCGGTAGAGGTTTATGTGGATTATCTCTACACCAACAGTCTCTTCACCTCGAAGGAGAAGATGAGAAGTGCTACGGCAAAGAGTGCCGCTGCCGACCCCGCAACCCAGCTCTACAACATCTTCCGCAACACACAGGGTCGTCTGCCTCGCAACCTAAGCAACTCTCAGGAGATTGAGCGTTGGTATCGCCCCTACCTCAAGGCACTGATGGAGTTTGACCCCCAGCGCGCCTTCTTCCCCGATGCAAATATGACTCTGCGTGTGGCTTATGGTCCTATCGCAGGTTATGAGTATGCCGATGGCGAGTATCACACTCCTCAGACCACTTTGGAGGGTATCATCGCTAAGGATAACCCCGAAATCTACGACTACAACATTCCTCAGCAGTTGCGCGATATCTTCAAGCAGAAGGATTATGGTCGTTGGGGTGTGGAGCTGAATGGCAGATTGACTGTTCCCGTATGTTTCCTTGCCTCGAACCAGACCACGGGCGGAAACTCCGGCTCACCTGTACTCAACGGCAAGGGTCAGCTCATAGGTATTAACTTCGACCGCACGTGGCGTTCTACGATGTCGGATATCACCTTCGACCCCACCATCTGCCGCAATATTGCAGTCGATATCAGATATGTACTCTTCGTGGTCGATAAGGTTGGCGGAGCCGAGTGGATTGCCAACGAGATGGTCGGAGAGTAAACCTTTGCCCCAACAACACAAAACAAGACCTTATATTTTAATGTTTTACAAATAAATTTTAGCACCATGAAAAAATTATTTATGATGTTGGCTCTTTTGGGCTTTGTTTTCACTTCGTGTAGCGACGATGAAAATGGCAACGACTCAAATGCAAAACTGACATTGACCTCCGAATCGACTGTTAGCTACAATGCAGCCGGTGGCAACTACTCTATCCTCTACACATTGGAGAACCCCGATGCAAGTGTAAAAATCGAGGCTACCACCAATGCTCCCGAGTGGATTACCGACATCAACACTCAGACCAACGGTCGTATTTTCTATTCGGTAGCCCCTAACTATGGCGAGGCTCGTAGCGGAAAGATTAACGTAACTTATGGCAAGCAGGGATTCAGCGTTACGGTTAATCAGCAGAAGGGCGAGCCTAAAAACTATGACGTTGAGTGGACCGCACCTAAGGTTGAAGGATACTACTATGGTACTCAGTACTCTGAGGGTTATAACTACACCATTATTCTCACCGACAATGGCATGAATGGCGAGAACTTCCTGCCCAACTCGACCTACTATCTGGTTGACGTATATTCGAATGTGGCTCCTGCCAATGAAGAGAAGGTTATGGCTCCCGCAGGTGTTTACACCTTGGATGGAAAAGACACCGGTAAGGCTGGCACCATATCTAACACTTATAGCGGTTATGTTAAGACCGGCAAGTCGGAGGTATTGGTTCAGACCTACTTCAGCGAAGCTACTCTTACCATTACAGAGACCGGTATGGAGCTTATTGCAACTATCGAGGGCGAGAAGCATTGCGTGAAATTCGAGGGCGAGTACTCGCTGCTTGTCGATGGTGGCGAGGATAGCTACTACTATTCGACTCTCGAGAGCGATGTTACTCTCAACTTTGATGAGAACACCGTGGGTGAACTCTCTTATTGGGGCGACTACTACGCTTGTGGTTATGCAAACTATGAGCTTTATCTGATGCCCAGCAAACCGGGTCACGCCATGCAGCTCGAGTTCTTCACAAGTGATGCAACCTTAGAGTCGGGTATCGAGGGTACATACAATTTGGCTAGCAATTGGACTAATAATAATTATGAGCCTATGACTTATCTCCCCGGCTATGTTTATGAGTATCAGGGTCAACTCTATCCTATGGGCTGCTGGTTCATAGTCGTTGGCTCGGAAGAGGTCGAGGGCATGGCTCCCATCTCTGATGGCACTATCACCATTGCTAAGACCACAACCGATGGAAAGGATACCTATACCGTAACTTTCGACTGCGTTGACGACAATCCCGAAACTCCTCACTCGATTAAGGGTAGCTGGAGTGGCGAGATGACTGTTGTCGATAAGACCGCAACCGAGACGGCATCCACTCGCTCGAAGGGAGTTCGTGGCACAGGTCTTACCTACAACAAGAAGCAGATGACTCTCAACCGTTTCTAATCATCACCCCTTAACATAAGAAAGGACCTGTCTAACAATTAAAAAATGTTAGGCAGGTCTTTTTTTGTTTGAGC
>CAZFQU010000009.1:0-36434 GCA_964521245.1 uncultured Alistipes sp.
CCGTTTCGGGTCAGCTCGAGGGTGAGCTGGGCGCATTGTCGCTGGGTAGAATCTACACCTTTGGTCCTACGTTCCGCGCCGAGAACTCTAACACAGTACGCCACGCCTCGGAGTTCTGGATGATTGAGCCTGAGGCTGCATTCTACGAGTTGGAGGACAACATGGATCTGGCAGAGGATTTCATCAAGTATCTGGTAAGATATGCTTTGGAAAATTGTCGCGAGGATTTGGAGTTTATGAACAAGATGTGGGACCCCGAGCTTATCGAGCGTCTTAACTTTGTGGCTAACAACGACTTCAAGCGTCTTGACTACACCGAGGGTATCGAAATTCTGAAGGCTTCGGGTCGCAAGTTCGAGTTCCCCTGCGAGTGGGGCGACGACCTGCAATCGGAGCATGAGCGTTACTTGGTGGAGGAGCATTTCAAGCGTCCCGTTATCCTTATCAACTACCCCAAGGGTATCAAGGCATTCTATATGAAGCAGAACGAGGATGGCAAGACTGTGCGTGCAATGGATGTTCTCTTCCCCAAAATCGGCGAGATTATCGGTGGTTCGGAGCGCGAGAACGATTATGGCAAACTTTGTGCAAGAGTAAACGAGTTGGGTATGAACGAGAAGGATGTATGGTGGTATCTCGACACTCGTAAGTGGGGTTCGGCTCCTCACTCGGGATTCGGCTTGGGATTCGACCGTCTGCTGATGTTCGTGACAGGTCTAAACAACATTCGCGACGTGCAGCCCTTCCCACGTACACCTAAGAACGCCGAGTTCTAAACCCCGCAGCAATAGACCCTAAACTTAAACGCCTCCCAAACAATATTCCAACTTGGGAGGCGTTTGTAATGAGAAGCCAAGATGTTACACCGAAAGTATTAACCAACAAATTGGCAAAACTATGGCAATTAACCAGATACAATCTCTACAACTCCAACAAAAGCTCTCTCCGCAACAGATTCAGATGATAAAGTTGCTGGAGCTGCCCACCGTGCAACTCGAGCAGAGGATAAAGCAGGAGATTGAAGAGAACATAGCCCTCGAAGAGGAGCGCAAAGAAGAGGAGGAACCACGCGAAATATCGGTCGAGGAGTATCTCAAAGAGAGCGACGACACACCCGCCTACAAAATGAGAGCAAACAACTTCTCGAAGGATGACAAACCACGTCCGATATATCTGTCGGGTGGAAGGTCGTTGCAGGAGTATCTGGTCGAGCAGCTGGGCTATCGCAACCTCTCGGAGCGCGATATGAAGTTGGCTGTGTATCTGGTAGGTTCTATTGATGAGGATGGATACTTAAGACGCGACATGAACTCCATATCCGACGATGTAGCTTTCACAATGGGATTGGAGACAACAGCTCAAGAGCTGGAACGCATACTCGCCATCATACACGAGTTGGAGCCGGCGGGCATAGGGGCTCGCTCGTTGCAAGAGTCGCTGCTGATTCAAATCAATCAACTGCCCATAAACTCACGAAGCAGACGGTTGGCTCGCAAGATTCTGACTCACCACTTCGAGGAGTTTGCCAAGAAGCACTACGAGAAGCTGATGCAGCGTCTGCACATTGACGAGGAGGAGTTTCGCGGAGCAATAGAAGAGATTCGCCGTCTTGCGCCCAAGCCCGGCAACCTATACAGCGATGCAAGTAGCGAGACTGCTCCCTACATCATCCCAGACTTTATACTCGACTACCAAGATGGACATTTCGAGCTTACGCTCAACTCATACAATGTTCCCGACCTGAAGATAAATCGTCGCTATGTGGATATGATTCGCGACATGGTGTCGAAAGATGGAGAAGTAAAGAGCGAAAACCGCGAGGCTGTACAATTTGTCAAGGGAAAGATTGACTCGGCAAAGTGGTTTATCTCGGCAATACGTCAACGACACGACACATTGATGCGCACCATGCAGGAGATACTCTCCTATCAAAAAGAGTATTTCAAGGATGGTGACAAGAGCAAGCTGCGTCCGATGATTCTGAAGGATATTGCCGACCTTACCGAGCTTGATGTATCGACCATATCGAGAGTGGTCAACAGCAAATATGTACAGACACATTTCGGTATCATACTCCTAAAGTCGCTCTTCTCGGAGGCTATGCAGACCGAGAGTGGCGAGGAGGTGTCGAGTCACGAGATTAAGACCCTCTTGGGCAGATGTATCGAGGGCGAAGATAAAAGACATCCGCTGACCGACGAGGTGTTGATGGAGATGCTAAACGATAAGGGCTACAAGATTGCCCGACGCACGGTGGCCAAGTATCGCGAGATGCTCGGGATACCCGTTGCGCGACTCAGAAAACAGATTTAGAGATGTTTCCTACCCAAACCGAGCAAGAGAAGAAAGATAATACTTTGCAGAGTCGCACTATGCAGGCGGCTCGCACCCTTATAATGTTGTTTCAAAGCCCCGCCATCCCTATCTACTTGGTGATGACGCTGCTCTTTTCGTTACCCGGCTTCGCGCTGCTAAGACTCCACACCAAACTCTATCTGTTGGGAATGGTTGTGTTGTATGCAATGATGTTGCCGATGATTTTGAGTTGGCTATTGGTATCGATGAGAAGAATCAGACTCTCGGAGCGGATGCCACGACTCAGCCAAAGATGCCCCGCACTCTTCACCTCACTGGGCTATATGCTGTGTGGCATAAGCTTCAGTGGCAATGGTATGCTCGAGTTGTTGGCTCTGCTGCTGTTTGTTGCTGCGGCAAACTTTTTTGTTGGCTTTCTGCTCTCGTTTCGACATTCGGTATGTTACGAGATGTTGCTCTCGGCAATGAACCTGACGCTGATACTGACTCTGAGCATAGTATCACCGGGGCAATTCCCCATTTGGCACTTTGTAATCTACTCCACCATCACAGCCCTCGTATGCTCATCGTTGCTTCTCCTCGGCAGGTTTAGCGGCAAGCAGGCTCTTCTCTCTTTGCTCGTAGGCTTTGGTATTTCGGCTGTGGCAATGATAGCCATCGTGACCATCATATTTTAGCGGCACTATTGTTGCACTAAAGTATGAAAACGAGCAACAATGGATAGGAATGTAACGCTAAAAGTATTTCCCAAAGAACCAAGCCTTTTTCAAGACGACATAGCCCCCATAGTCGGGGAGTGTATCTTCTGCCATGGTATGGCGGAGTGGCGAGCAGTGGTGCTGACACTCGAACTACATCGCCATCTGGGAGTGTATGCCATAGTGGGTGCAAAGATGGGAATTAGAGCCATGGAGATTTTGGGATGCAAGTCTCACGAGTTGCAGATAAAGAGTTTTGCCGGCTCTGTGCCACCGCTAAGTTGTCTGAACGATGGACTCCAAGCGGCAACGGGAGCCACTCTCGGACATGGCAACATCGAAATCGACTCCACAACACCCCATCTGCCAAAAGTGAGATTCTCAAAAAAGGGGCAGGAACTTGAGATGGAGTTGGACCCCGAGATTAGAGCTAAGGTCGAGCTGCGACTCGGGCAGCTGTCTGCACATTATGGTTTTGCCACCAAAGAGTATTGGCAGGCTGTGCGACGGCTCGCCATAGAGTATTGGCGCGATTTTGATAGAAAGGAGATATTCTCTATCCCCATAAAACACAGATAGGAGTATTATAGTGCAATACTCCTATCTGTGTTTTATCATTACTCCTCGAAGCTAATCGAATAGATATACATATCCGAATCGCGCATACAAATCTTTATCAAGTCGCCCTCCGAAGCTGAAGTCTGAACGGTGTAGTCTTGTTTGGTGGTTACGGTAAATTCGGTAGTGGTATCGCCCACAACAAAACGCACCACCTTATCTTTGGTCTTATTGTTATATCCCGTAACAACCACTCTGCCCGAACTTGGAGCGGTGAAGTAGAAGTAGTTTTTGCCCTTATCCGACGAACCCAAAGATTTCAAGTAGATCTTTTCTCCATCGTCAATAAACTCGAATCCGCTCGATGAACCCATAAAGAATCCCAAACCAGCATAGGAAGAGTCGGCACTCAGCTTTGTGGTGCCAAGCTCCAATGCCCAAGCGGCAAACTCGTCGGACGACCACGCATAGAGGGGACCCATAGCCTCAGAGGTTGTGAACTCCTTAGCCTCGCTCCACTCCGAATCGCTAAAGTCGGACTCCAAGGCTGCACAAGCCTTAATCTGCAAGGTGTAGGTAGTAGATGCCGTAAGACCCGTTATGGGGCTTCCACTCTCAGCCACACCCTCGGTGCCGTCACCCAAACGATAGCGGTATGATACAGCACCCTCAACCTCAGACCACGATGCCGTCACGCTACGCTCGCCAACCGAATCGATAGCCACATCGCCCATAACCAAAGGCTCCTTCGAAGAGGTGAGAATCAACATCTCAACCCAGTCGGAGTGGGTATAGACGGTCGAATTTTCGTCAGCCAAGGCCCTGAGATAGATTGTGTAGTAGGTATTCTCCGCAAGGTTTGTGAAGGTGTATTCGGTAACATTGCCAATCTTCACCTCAGTACCGTCAGCACCAATCTTATAGCTATAACCGACAGCACCCTCAACCTCAGACCACATAAGCGTAGCTTTATAGGAGAGTACCTCGCCCTCGTCAATCTCGCTCATCTGAAGGGCAACCCTATAATATTGAGCCGTGATTGTTGCAGTGGCCCAATCAGATGCCTCGTAGCCGCTATCCTCAGCAGGCACAGCCTTGACTGCAAGGCTGACACTCTCGCCCGGGGCAACACTAAGCTCGAGACTTGTCTGAGTGGTGGTTTGCTCCTCGCCTCCATTTACCTTATATATATAGTGGTCGGCTCCACCAACAGCATCCCAACTGAAGTTGACCTTAGAGGTGGTAGCATCGACACTGGTAGTCGAAGCCGAAACCTTGGGGGCAAGCAGGTCGTTTCCGTAACCATAGTTGATAGTGAAGGCTGCCACCTCACCACGCTTGAGGGCAATGGAGCCGGTAGCTCCATCGCGCGTAACAGGTATGAGCTTACTTTCAAGATGGTCGTTTGTTGAGGAGTAGGGGGTAAATGCCGGCGTTGCCTCCATCGAGGAGGTGTGGGGCTTACATGCCGCCCAGACAACATAGCTACCATCCGCCCGAGGCTCCAACGACGAGGTATTGAGTATCAACATACCGCCTCGAGTGGTCGATTCAAAGCCGTTTCCATCATACAACGAAGCATCCGAAAAGCTCCACTTGCAATAGCGGTCGGTATCGTTGGCAAACGATATTCTGGAGTCGCCACCAATCTGAAGTTTTGTCATCTTATAGCCCGCAGGCAGACCCTTGATAGTAATCTTCATATAAGCAAGCAGGTGTTCGAAGCGAGTAGAAATCACACCATCTTCGGGCAGCGGCTGCGAATAGGCTCTAAGGATTATGGCATTGGGGTCGGGCGAGGTGGCAGTAGGGGTCTGCTCACGAGGCACATCGAGGCGTATGAAGCCATCCGATGCCTCGGTAATCGAGGGATTAACATTGTTTGTGGGATAATTTTCCCAGAATCCTGCAAAAGCTCGTCGGGGCAGAATACCCGTATAATAGATATTGTCGAAAGTGTAGCTCGTGCCGGGATAGGTGTCGCCCACCTTGTAGTTCTCACCCAAATTATAGCTGAACGATGCCGTCAGACCATTCTCGGCGATGGTTGCCGACTCTGGCTCCACGATGCGCACATAGCTATATCCTCTGGAGCTGACCTCGCCAACCTCCCAGAGCAACATTGCATCGCCCTCGGAGTAGCTCACAAGATAGCCGTCAGCACCCTTCGCACCAAACTCTGCACGAGTTGCCGACTCTTCGATATTGACCGTAAGCCTACCCTCTTGCTCGGTAGGATATTGCACATCAGACAGATTGTCGTTAGCACATCCCGAAACAACAGCAACTGCCACTGCTGCACACAGATAGTTGTAGATTCTCTTCATAGCTTTCGTGGTTTTAGAAACTACCATAATCATTCTCCGAGGGAGAATCAATATCATATCCGTAATCGTCCGAGACAGCAAAGCCTTGCTCTACCATAACAGCAAGTTCTTGGATTTCGGGAGCCGAGTAGCTCCAGTGGGCAGGTTTATTCATAAGTGGTTATTGTAGGTTAATATATAGTTTTCTCAATATGCAAAGTTAGTAAAACCATTGGTATTTCGTTGTAAAAATTATCCGTTTAGTGATACTTTTTATCACACAAAAAATTAGGACCTGTCTAACAACAGGTCCCAATTGCATCACTAATGCGCCTCAAGCCAATTCTCTCCCACACCAGCCTCGGCAAGCAACCGAACCTTAAGGCGGGCTGCCGACTCCATCGAGCGGACAACAATCTCTCGAACCTTGTCCAACTCCTCGCGCAGGGTGTCGATAACAACCTCGTCGTGGACCTGAAGTATCATCTTCGACCTTATACCCTCGCGCCTGAACTCACGGTGGATGGCAATCATCGCAAGTTTCATAATATCGGCTGCCGAGCCTTGAATCGGAGCATTGACAGCATTACGCTCGGCAAGACCTCGTGCAACAGCATTTTTCGAAGTTATATCCTTCAAGTAGCGACGACGACCAAAAATGGTGGTAACGTAACCCACTTCGCGTGCGCGGTCAACCACATCCTCCATATACTTCTTAACCTCGGGATAGGAGCTGAAGTAACCCTCAATTAGTGCCTTGGACTCGCTACGCGGGATATCCAAACGTTGCGAAAGACCGAATGCCGAGATACCATATATAATACCGAAGTTGGCAGTTTTAGCCTTACGACGCTCGTCGGATGTAACCTCGTCGATACTCTTTCCAAAAATCTTAGCTGCCGTAGCTGCGTGGATATCTTCGCCGCGCTCGAAAGCCGAGATAAGCTCACTATCTGCGCTCAGATGTGCCATCAGACGCAACTCCACCTGCGAATAATCGACCGAGAGCAGAATATGGTCACCATCCGAGGGGATAAAAGCTGCACGAATAGGCTTGCCCAGCTCGTCGCGAATAGGAATATTCTGAAGGTTGGGATTTGCCGACGAGAGTCTGCCCGTAGCCGTAACAGCCTGATTGAACGAGGTGTGGATACGCCCCGTCTTACCACTCACAAGCAGAGGAAGTGCCTCCACATAGGTCGATAGCAGTTTCTTTATGCCCCTATACTCCAGAATCTTGGCAACTATGGTATGTTTCGAGGCAAAGCCCTGAAGATACTCCTCGTCGGTGGAGAACTGCTTGGTCTTGGTCATCTTGGGTTTCTCGGCAATTCTCATTCGTGCGAAGAGCAGCTCACCGAGCTGACGCGAAGAGTTGACATTGAGCTGAGGGTCTTGTGCTATCTGACGAATCTCCTCCTCCAGAGCAGAGAGCTTACCACTAAGCTGGCGGGCATACTCTCTGAGCTGCTCGGTGTCAATCTTCACACCCTCCCACTCCATATCAGCCAAGACGTCGATTAGCGGCTCCTCAAGCTCGGCGTAGAGGTGTTGCAAGCCCTGCTCCTTGACCAACTCAAAGAGTTTATGTTTCAGTCGCAGGGTAACGTCGGCATCCTCAGCGGCATACTCGGCAACACGTGCCACCGATACCTGATTCATACACAGCTGTTTGGCTCCCCTACCAATGAGCGACTCTATCTCGATGGGACGATAGTTCAGATATCGCTCCGAGAGGGTATTCATATTATGCCTGCTCTCAGGGTCGAGCAGGTAGTGCAGAAGCATAGTATCGTACTTACGTCCCCGAACCTCGATTCCCAATTGGCGCAAAACCATAATATCGAACTTCATATTTTGTCCGATTTTGGCTATATTCTCATTCTCGAAGAGGGGTTTTATCACTCGCGTAAAGACACTTACTGCCGTAGGGTTGTTTTGGGGCATAGGCACATACCACGCCTCGTGGGGCTTGACAGCCAACGACAGACCCACGATATAATCGCTCTTGGGGTCAAGACCCGAAGTCTCGGTATCAAAAGCAAACTCATCACTCTGCATAATCTGCTTGACAACCAATCGCAAAGCATCCTCTTGGTCCACTATCGTATAGCGATGCACCACATTACGCACAGAGTCAAACTCGCCAACCTCCAACCCTTCTCCACTCGCAGGCTCGGTGTGCAGTGCCGAGATTTGCGGTGGCACCGAGGCAAACAAATCGCCCTGACCCTCCAAACGCGCAGCCTTGAGCATTGCCGACTTGGCACGGGCAACCTCGGCAAGTTGAGTCTGGGGAGCTTGGCGCGGCTTCTCGCTGATGGGTTCTATAGGTGCTGCGTTATTTAAGTCGGCAAGAAATGCTCTGAATCCGAGTTCGGCATAGAGCGACTGAAGCTGCTCGAGATGTGCAGCACACATCTTAAGCTCCTCCTCACGAAACTCGATAGGCACATCCAAGCGGATGGTAGTGAGCGACTTGGCAAGTCTTAAGGTCTGCTCCGAGGAGCGTATGCTCTCACCCTGCTTACCCTTCAGTTCGTCAGCGTGAAGCAACATATTCTCGATACTGCCCCACTGCTGGACCAAACGACAGGCACCCTTCTCACCAATGCCCGCCACTCCCGGGATATTATCCGAAGAGTCGCCCCACAGAGCCAAAATATCGCTCACTAACCTTGGGTCGGGAATACCATATTTCGAACAGACGGCCTTATGGTCAACAATCTCTATCTCGTCACCCTTCTGCTTATAGATTGCACATCCGGGTCTGACCAATTGACCATAGTCCTTATCGGGGGTAACCATAAAGACATCGAAACCCCTATCCACAGCCTTATGCGCCAATGTGCCGATAACATCGTCTGCCTCGTAGCCCTCGACCTCGAGTACGGGAATACACATAGCCTCGAGCAGTCGCTTAATATATGGAACCGAGATTACTATATCCTCCGGAGTCTCGGGACGATTGGCCTTATATTCGGGATAGAGCTGACGGCGGAAACATCCTCCCTTGGGGTCGAAAGCTACGCCTATGAAGTCGGGCTTCTCGCGCTTGAGTATATCGCGCAGAAATTTCGTAAAGCCGAAGATTACCGAGGTGTTCATACCCGCATGGTTGCGCATCGGGCGACCCATAAAGGCGTAGTAGTATTTATATATCAATGCGTAAGCATCGACCAAAAAGAGTTTGCGGTTGCTACTCATTCTGATTTTCTTTTGTTTGAAAAAAGGAGCCGCCTAACTACCTTGTAAGACAGCTCCTTTAAGGGATTTTCTATTGTGGATGGCTATAACTTTCACCATCAATTCTCGTCGGCATACCACTCGGCATAGGAGTTTGCCGTCTCGTGCAGGCGCAACGAATGGAGCTTAATGCCCTCGGGCAACTGGCGCGAGATGCGACGTGCAAACTCGATGAGCATATTCTCGCACGTGGGCTGAAACTCCACCAACACTATACGCTCGAAACGGTAGCGCAGCTGGTCGTAGATTTCACAATTTTGCGAAGTGCGACGCAACACAAAAGCGTGGTCGAAAGGAGCTACAACCTGCTCGTTAACGATGCGCTTGAGTTCGCCAAAGTCCATAACCATACCGAACTTAGGATTGCTCTCGTCACTGATAGGACTACCCTTGATGGTAACATAAAGTTTATAGGAGTGGCCGTGAATCTCGGCACAGGCTCCATCATAGCCCTCCAAGGCGTGTGCCGCCTCGAAAGAGAAGTACTTGGTTAATCGTATTACATTTCCCATACTGAGAAGTTAATCTTTCAGACAATCAACATATATCTGACGATGGAATCCCTCGTGGAGCGAAACCTTAGTCTCGGTTGACGATACGCCCGGAATATCCTGAATCGAGTTTATGACGCTCATCAGGTGATCGTTATCCAGACAATAGGCCTTAACAAAAAGGCTGTAACTTCCGGTAATGAAGTGACACTCCACAATCTCGGGAATACTCTTCAAAGCCTCTTGAGTCGAGTTCATATCCTTTGGACTCTCAAGACGTATGCCTATGTAGGCACACACATCGAAACCTAACATACGCGGCTCGACAATCAGTCTGCTACCCAGAATCACACCTGCCTCGTCGAGCTTACGAATGCGCTGGTGAATAGCCGCTCCGGAGATCCCGCATTCGCGGGCAATCTCCAGAAACGGCATTCGCGCATTCTTGATCAAGAACTTTAGGATTTTTCTATCCGTAGAGTCGAGAATCGTCTTTGACATAACCTAACCAAATTAAATACCAAACCTAACTACTTGATGACGTTCAACTCACGACCAACCTTAACAAAGGCTGCGATACAGCGGTCGAGATGCTCGGTGGTGTGACCTGCCGACACCTGAACACGGATACGAGCCTGACCCTTAGGAACAACGGGGTAGTAGAAGCCCGTAACGAAGATACCCTCCTCCTGCAACTTGGCAGCAAATACCTGCGACAGAGGAGCATCGTAGAGCATAACAGCACAGATAGCAGACTGTGTAGGCTTGATATCGAAGCCTGCCTCGATCATACCCTTGCGGAAATGCTCAACGTTGGCAACCAGACGGTCGTGAAGCTCATCGCTCTCCTCCAACATCTTGAACATCTCGATACTTGCACCGACAACTGCGGGGGGCAGCGAGTTCGAGAAGAGGTAGGGACGCGAACGCTGACGAAGCATATCGATAATCTCCTTGCGACCGGTAGTGAAACCACCAACAGCACCACCAAAGGCCTTACCAAGGGTACCGGTGAGGATATCTACCTGACCACGCAGGTTGTACAACTCGGTAATACCGCGACCGGTCTTACCCAACACACCTGCCGAGTGGCACTCGTCAACCATAACCAACGCATCATACTTCTCAGCCAACGCACAAATCTTATCCAGCGGAGCTGCGTGACCATCCATCGAGAATACACCGTCGGTTACGATGATGCGGAAACGCTGAGCCTGAGCCTCCTGAAGACACTTCTCGAGTTCCTCCATATTAGCACTTGCATAGCGATAGCGCACAGCCTTGCAAAGACGTACACCGTCGATAATCGACGCGTGGTTCAGAGCGTCGCTGATGATAGCATCCTCCTGAGTGAAGAGAGGCTCGAACACACCACCGTTTGCGTCGAAACAAGCAGCGTAGAGAATGGTATCCTCGGTACCAAAGTAGTTCGAAATAGCCTTCTCAAGCTCCTTGTGCATATCCTGACAGCCGCAAATGAAACGCACTGACGACATACCGAAACCTCTTTCGTCGATAGCACGCTTAGCAGCCTCCATCAGACGCTTGTTGTCCGACAGCCCAAGGTAGTTGTTGGCGCAGAAGTTCAAAACGGTGCGACCACCAACCTCGATTTCGGCACGCTGGTGCGAACAAATAACACGCTCGGTCTTGTAAAGACCAGCCTCCTTGATGCTCTCCAGCTCCTGCTGAAGATACTCTTTCATCTTTCCGTACATAATTTACTTATTTATTAGTAGTTATAGATTTCAACCTTAGGGCAATGGCGATATTTCACCAATACGCATTAGCAAAGATACATTTTTTTTATATTCGGTGTATCACTTGGAGGAGTTATTTTGAAAAAAAGGTTACAAATTGTAATTAAAGAGTGGTGGATTATATCGCATATGCCCCTGACACGACAATCCAAGCCCGATAAGCTGTAATTTTTTGTTTTAGAGAAGCGGAGGGGTGTATCGCAATAAGAAATCCGTAAAAATAGCGTGGATGGATAGTACTCAAAGTACAGCCATTCACGCCATTTAAGGGATGTGCGGAATTTACCGCATACAAATTGAAAATTTTTGATTTTAGGCTGGAAAATTCCGTGCATCGTGAGTTGACCGAAGCAGGACATATTAGAAATATGTGACTGTTTCGGGCAGCGAGGGATGTGCGAAATTTACCGCATAAAATTAAAAATTAGAGAAGTACTCCTCGACAGAACGCTTATAATGTTCAATAGTCTCCTCCATTGTGAGGAAAGACTTGCCACCGGCAGCGTTGGCGTGACCGCCGCCATTGAAGTAGCGGCGTGCAAAGTCGTTGACATCGACATCGCCACGCGAGCGCAAAGAGATGCGGATAAACTTGTGGTGGGCAAGGAACATTGCCGACATCTTTACCTTGCCTACGGTAAGGGGATAGTTGACAAATCCCTCGCTATCGCCCTGAAGGAAGTGGTAGCGACGCATCTCCTCCTCGGTCAGATACATATAGGCGACGGTATTCTTGCGCAGGAATTTCATGTTGCGGTGGATGACATAGCCGAACAATCGTGCGCGGTCAGCCGTATAGGCGTTATAGACGTTGTTGTAGAGAGTGGGGATATCGATACCCTTCTCGGCGAGGACAGCCACAGCACGATAGAGTGCGGGGGTGAGTTCGGAGAAGGCGAAATTTCCGGTATCGGTCATCATACCGACATATAAGCACTCTGCCATCTGTTTGGTTATGTGGTCGGTGCCATAGAGTTGCTCGATAATGGAGTAGAGCAGGTATGAGGTTGATGATGCTTCGGGATGGGAGAAGGCTATATCGTAGCCCGGGGCTGGAGAAAGATGGTGGTCAACAAGTACACGCTGGGCTTTGGTATTTGCCTCGATAAGCTGGCTCAGTGCCTCAAGGCGCGAGATGGCATTGAAGTCCAGACAGCAGAAGACATCTGCCTCGGCAACAACTTCGGCTGCACGCTCAGGCTCAAGACGATGAACGATAACCTCGTCGATACGGGGCATCCAGTCCAAGAAATAAGGATACTTGTTGGGGACTATGCAGTGGGCGGTATGACCCTTACTTTCGAGCAGACGAGCCCACGCCAACGAGGTTCCGACAGCATCGCCATCGGGGTTGGTATGCGAGAGTATAACGAATTTCTGGTTAGGCTTTTTAATAAGCTCGTCGAGCTTCTTAAGCTCTTGGGTTGAGAGTTGTAGTATGCCGCTTTCGACCACCTTGTTATTATCTTCCATCTAAAAAATCTTAATCGATTAGATGCAAAGGTACTATTTTTTTGTCAAAAATTCGCACCGACTCATATTTTTTAGCTCTATCGGGCTAATTATCAGTTGTTTTTGAGGCAAAAGTGCGACACCAAGGCGAAATTCCACACTCCGCGCACTTAGGCGCACGTGCCGTACAGACATATCTTCCGTGCAGGATAAGCCAATGGTGGGCTATGGGCAGCAGATGTGAGGGGATATGCTTCTGAAGTGTAAGTTCGGTCTGGAGCGGAGTCTTTGAGTTGCGGGTAAGACCTATGCGATTGGCAACTCTAAAGACGTGGGTATCGACAGGCATAACCTCCTTTTGCCATATCACAGCACCTATGACGTTAGCGGTCTTTCTGCCCACACCGGGCAGGCGTTGCAGTTGCTCACGCTCCTCGGGGACTACGCCGGCAAAATCGCTGACCAGCATCTTAGCCATACCGCTCAGGTGTTTTGCCTTGTTGTTGGGATAGGAGATACTACGAATATAGTGGTAGATATCGTCAACCGATGCTGCGGCAAGGGACTCGGGAGTGGGATATGCCTCGAAGAGGGCAGGGGTAACCATATTGACTCTCTTATCGGTACACTGAGCCGAGAGTATCACGGCAACAAGCAGCTGAAAGGGATTTTCATAGTTTAGTTCGCTCTCGGCAACAGGCATATTCTCCGTAAACCAACCGATTATACCCTCGTATCTGTGTTTGAGTGTCATATAGGCTAAAGTTTCTTGAGTTTTGCAAATTTTGAGAGCAGGGTCTTCTCGCTACCATCCGCAAACTCGACAACCAGCTTATGGTCTTGAGCAAGGCTCTCGATACGCTTGATAATGCCGGCTCCGAACTTCGAGTGTTCGACTCTCTCACCCACCTTATAGGGGCAGGGGGCAGCTGTCTGAGCAAATGCCGAAGGGGCGTTCTCGACACGACGCAGACGCTCCGGAGCGGGCTGCTCATATTGCTCGATGGGACTGCGCTCCTGCTTTTGTTTGAAGCGATAGTCGAATCGGCGGCGCATCTCCTCGATGGACATACGTTGGGAGAATTGGGGCTTAGAGGCCCCCTGAGTGGAGCTACCCGACTGTCGTTGCGGGCGTTGCGAAGACTCCTCACCAAGGGATGATTCCACATAGCGGGGATCTATCTCACGAATAAAGCAACTCGGACGCGAGAACTCCATTGCACCCCACTTAAAACGCGACTCGGCATAGCTGAGCATAGCGGCACACTTGGCACGAGTAAGGGCAACGTAGAACAGGCGTCGCTCCTCCTCCAATCCGTCGGGGGTCTCGACTGCTCGTTGCGAAGGGAAGAGGTTCTCCTCAAGACCAACGATATAAACATACTTATACTCCAGACCCTTCGACGAGTGAACAGTCATCAGCGTAACCTTCTCGCTATCATCGGTTTGGGTGTTATCCATATCGGTCATAAGCATTACCTGCTGCATCCACTCCTCGATGGTAGCCACCTCATCTTCCTGACGCTCGCCACCACGAATCTCGGCATCGCGTTGCTCCTTGAATATCTGCATAGTGTTGAGCAGCTCCTCAATATTCTCGATAGCCGACAGCGACTCGGGGCTGTTGTCGAGTCGATACATAGGCAATATGCCCGACTTGAGTGCCACCTCCATACCGAAATCATAGATGCCAAGCTCAACACGCTTGAGCGACAGGGAGCGAATGAGCGATACGAACTCCGAGACTTTGCGCGCTATGGTGCGCTGAACGGGGTCGGAAAGCGACTCGTCAACCAAAGAATCGACCGACTCCCACATCGAGACTCCGCGCTGGGCAGCAATAGTTGCTATGCGCTCAACGGTGGTGTCGCCGATACCTCGCGTGGGATAGTTCACTATGCGACGGAATGCCTCGTCGTCGCGCGGATTGATAACAAGGCGTATGTAGGCGAGCATATCCTTCACCTCCTTATGGTCGTAGAAGGATGAGCCTTTATATATTTTATAAGGTATGCCGCGACGACGCAACGACTCCTCGATAGCCTGCGATTGGGAGTTGGTGCGATAGAGTACTGCCGCCTCGCCATACTTATCGCCCGTGGAGCGTATGCGCTCACGGATAGCATCTGCCACAAGGTCAGCCTCCTCACGGTCGGTATATGCTCTGACGAGTTGTATCTTCTCGCCACAATCACCCTCCGAGAAGCATCGCTTATCCATACGGCGCGAGTTGTGGACAATCACCGAGTTGGCAGCATCGACAATCGTGCGCGTGGAGCGATAGTTCTGCTCGAGCTTAAAAACCTTCGCCGAGGGGTAGTCGTTACGGAAGGAGAGTATATTCTCAATCTTGGCTCCGCGGAACGAGTAGATAGATTGGGCATCGTCGCCTACGACACACACCCTGCCGTGGTTTTGTGACAGGCGGCGAATGATGATATACTGAGCATAGTTAGTGTCTTGATACTCATCGACCAATATATACTGAAACTGCTCCTGATAGCGGGCAAGCACATCGGGACAGTCGCGCAAGAGGATGTTAGTCTGCAAGAGAAGGTCGTCGAAATCCATCGCTCCGTTTCGCTTGCAACGCTGACAATAGATATTATAGATATTACCAAATTCGGGTTGCTGGCGCGCCCTGTCTTCGGTTGCATAGGTCGAATTGGCGATATATGCCCCGGGGGTCACAAGGCAGTTTTTGGCATAGGAGATACGCGAGAGGACTACATTGGGCTTATACTTCTCGTCGGGCAGATTCATCTCTTTGACAATAGTCTTAATGAGGTTTTTGCAATCCGACGGCTCATAGATTGTATAGGTTTCGGGGAAGCCTATACGTTCGGCATTCTCGCGCAAGATGCGTGAAAAGACCGAGTGGAAAGTACCCATACGAATCCAACGGGCCTTACCATTGGGAATCATTTTGTCGATTCGCTCGCGCATCTCGCGTGCAGCCTTATTGGTGAAGGTCAGAGCCATAATGCTCTCGGGGCGTACACCCTGCTCAATCATATAGGCAATACGCGAGGTCAGCACTCGAGTTTTACCCGAGCCTGCACCCGCAATGATGAGCGACGGAGTATCGTAGTTAATAACCGCCTCGGTTTGGGCAGGGTTAAGACCTTGAAGTATGGGTGAAGGTTGCATAATTTTTCGTTTTCGGGATGACAAAGATAGAAAAAGCTACGCTATATCCGACTCTTTGTCGATGAATTTTTCAAGCTCGACATAGACCCTCTGAACGGGCAGCCCCATAACATTGAAGAACGAGCCATCGATTCGTTCGATTGCCACATAACCTATCCACTCCTGAATACCATAGGAGCCTGCCTTGTCGTAGGGACTGAAGTTATCGACATAGTATTCAGCCTCCTCGTGGCTCAACTCGCGAAACTTGACCTGAGAGCTGACCGAGAAGGAGGTCGAGCGGGAACGAGAGCGCAGCGTAACACCCGTAACTACAGTATGCTCGCACCCCGAAAGCAGACCAAGCATCTGAAGAGCCTCGTCGCGCGAGTGGGGTTTTCCGAGTATGCGACTTTGGGCAATGACCACTGTGTCTGCCGTGAGAAGTATCTCTCCCTCGTCAAGCGGGCGAGGAAACTGCTCGCTCTTTAGCTTTGAGAGGTATTGAGCAACCTCCTCACAGGGCATATCATCCGGAAAACACTCGTCAACATCATATTTCGGGGCGAGCCGATAGCTCAAACCACACCCCGCAAGCAACTCTCGCCTGCGAGGCGACTGCGAAGCGAGGAGGAGTTTATATTTCGAAAGTTTGTCGTGAAGTAACATCTTTTGTCAGTGGTGTTTTAGCGTATATCGAAATCGAGCAAGGTCTGTCCCTCGAGACTCGCCTTAAGATTTTGACCCCTCTTAACGGGTCCGACACCTACGGGAGTTCCCGTATAGATAAGGTCACCTATGCGCAGAGTCATAAAGTGCGAGAGGTGGCTGATAAGCCTATCGACCGAGAATATCATATCGCCCGTAAAACCACTCTGGCGAAGCTCTCCGTCTATCTCGAGATTAAAATTCAGATTCTGAACATCGCCACCCAAATCGCTGAGTTTAAGGAATGTAGGCGAGATGGCTGCCGAGTAGTCGAAGGCCTTTGCCTTTTCCCATGGCAGACCCTCGGCAATACAACGACGCTGAAGGTCGCGAGCTGTGAAGTCGATGCCCAGCCCCACCTCTTCGTAGTAGCGGTGGGCAAAACGCTCCTCAATGGAGCGACCCACACGATTTATCTTCACTATGAGTTCGCACTCGTAATGCACCTCCTCGGAGAAGGGAGGAATATAGAATGGGTCGTTATTGCGCAACATTGCCGTATCGGGCTTCAGAAAAAAGAGTGGCTCCTCGGGCAACTTGCCACTATCGGCAAGTTGGTGATGCAGTTCCTTGACATGTTCTATGTAGTTGCGACCTATGCAGATTATCTTCATAATTACTCTCTATCTTCTCGCTTAAAGCGTGTTTTACGATACTTTATAAGGTAGGACCAGCAGACAATAATCACAAACAGCGGAGCTATAATCAGCGTCTGGGCGCGTAGGGTAGGCTCGCCTATGGCAAGGCTCAGGAGAGCTACGGCAGCTGCCACGTACAAACATTTGGAGACAAATCGTCCGATTTTGGGCATATCATACTCCTCACGCTCTGACTTGGACATAGTGCTGAAGCCCGAGATGCATTCGGGATAATTTCTCACAAGCAAACCTGCACCAAAGAGAATTGCCGCATATATGATAACTACTACAAATTCCATAACTACTTCGTTTTTAGTTCCTCGACCATACGCTTCGCAAAGCGTTGCGAAGCACCCTCCTCACCTATGATTTGTCTCAAAAGGTCGAAATCCGAGAGCATCTGCTCGCGTCTGCTGCCTCCACGAAGTATCGAGCGCAGCTCCTCTGTTGCCTGAGCCATATCGAGCTTCGAGCAGACCAACTCGCGCACTGCCTCGCGCCCGAGATTGATGTTGACAAGCGAAACATAGGGTATCTTCAACACGTAGGGACGAAGCCACTCATAGAGTCGAGGTATATGGTACAGAACCATCTCGGGGATACCCATAAGTGCCGTCTCAAGCGTAGCTGTGCCGGAAGTTACAACAGCCGCCTCGCTATGAGCAAGGGTCTGCTGGGTCTTGTCGCACAGATACTTAACATCTGAGCCTGCCAAGAATTTATCGTAATAGGATTTATCGATCCAAGGTACTGCCGTAAGGATAAATTGGTGGGTGGGAAACTCCCTGCTCAAAGCAACCATATTGGGCAGATTCTCCCTGATTTCGGAGCGACGGCTACCTGCCAACAGAGCAACTATGGGACGTTGGTCGAGTCTATTCTCGCTCAAAAACTCCTCGCGTGAGGGGAGTTGCGAAAGGTTGCGGGCTATATCATCGCTCAGGGGGTTACCGCAAAAGAGTGGCTCGATACCCTTGCTTCTGAAATATTGGGTCTCGAACGGAAAGATGGTAAAGAGCCTATCAACGTACCTGCGGATGGATTTCACTCTCCACTCTTTCCACGCCCATACCTTAGGTGCTATATAATAGAAAATCTTGATTCCCAAGCCTTTAGCCCACTTGGCTATACGCATATTGAACGAAGGATAGTCGATAAGAATTATGACATCGGGCTTAAATTGCAGGATATCGCGTTTACAGGCATCTATCTGACCAAAGATGGTCCTAAGATTCTTCAGCACCTGCCAGATGCCGAAGAAGGACATCTCTTTATAGTGCATCAGCAGCGAGTCCTCACCCGCTGCCCGAACCATCCTGTCGCCACCGCAAAAGCGAAACTTAGCCGCCGAATCCTCATTCTTCAGAGACTCGATAAGTTTTCCGCCGTGCAAATCGCCCGAAGGCTCGCCGGCAATAATGTAGTATCTCATAAGGGCATCCTATTCATTATCCAAATCCAGAAGGTCGGGTCTGAGGCTCTTTGTACGCTCATAAGCCTGCTCCTCCTGCCACTTTGCTATCTCGGCAAAGTTTCCCGAAAGCAACACATCGGGGACTCTCCAACCCCTGAACTCGGCAGGGCGGGTATAGACCGGCGGTGCGAGCATATCGTCTTGGAAACAGTCGGTCAGCGCAGAAGATTCATCACCGATAGCCCCGGGCAGCAATCTCACCACAGAGTCGGCAATTATGCAGGCTGCCAACTCTCCACCCGTAAGCACATAGTCGCCAATCGATATCTCGCGTGTGACAAGATGCTCGCGGATACGATGGTCGATACCCTTGTAGTGACCACAAAGGATTATGATATTTTCGAGCATCGAAAGGCGGTTTGCCTCGTGCTGGTTATAGGTGACACCATCGGGCGAGGTGTAGATAATCTCGTCGTAGTTGCGCTCCGACTGAAGATGCTCCACAAGCTCGAAGACCGGCTCACACTTCATAACCATACCTGCCTCGCCACCAAAGGGGTAGTCATCGGTGGTCTTTCGTTTGTCGTGAGCCCAATCGTGAAGATTGTGTACAACAATTTCGACAAGACCCTTCTCCTTGGCTCGCTTAAGGATTGACTCATTAAGAGGTGAGGTCATAAGGTCGGGAACCGACGATATAATGTCTATTCGCATAATTCTATTCTTTTGGCTAAACGTTAATCAACAAGCCTTAGGCTCGATAACGAAAAATTATATCCTTGCCACTGCTCGGAGTAAGTGGCATCTCCTGCCCATTTTCGAGAGTGAAGCCTCGATAGCCCAACTCCTCAAGCAGGGAGATGATTTGCGGGCGATTCTCGCCACCGGTCTCGATGAGCAGTGTGGGGTGATACTTCTCCAAAACGGGGCGCATCTCACGCATAACGTGAAGTTCGTAGCCCTCGATATCGCACTTTATGAAGTCCAGACGCGGGAGGTTGCCAAAAAGTTCTGAACCCCTTCGCATACGCGCCGCATACTCCACCTCGCAAGCCCCCTGCTGCTCTTTGACGAAGTTGCGACCCGTACCCAAATAGCCATCCTCACGAGCCGAGTCGTTTGCCATAACAACATCGCACTCCTGCTCGCCCAACGCAAAGGGGTAAATCTCGACATTTGTCAGCCCCTTGATGTTTCGACACAGCACTTTGCGCGTGGGAGCCATAGGCTCGATGGCGTGAACACAGCCACTAATGCCAACAAGTTTGGAGAGTGTGCGAGTATAGTAACCGAGGTTTGCGCCTATATCGATGCAGTGGTCACCCTCCTTAACAAGATTTCTTAAGTGGTAGATATACTCCAACTCCTCGCTTCGGCGACCAATACCGAGCCTGAGCCACAAAAACAACAGGCGACTAACCACCCGCAGATAGCTCTCCAAGGGCAGCAGGCGATAGAGGATTTTATGTACCAATCGCTTCAACTCAGCTCCTCCCTTAAGTTTAGTAGTTAACCTCGCGGTTCAGCACCTCGACAATAAAGGGATTGTAGAGGCTCTCGTGGCCAATATCGCTCTTCTCGCCGTGACCGGGCCAAATAACAACCTTGTCGCCCAGCGGAAGTATTTTATCCAGTATCGAGCGCATAATCCATGTGTAGTCGCCACCCGGCAGGTCGGTTCTGCCGATACTCTCGCGGAAGAGCGTGTCGCCCGTAAAGAGGTTTTGGCTCTGAGGCTCGAAGAGAGCAACATGACCCGGAGTGTGACCCGGAGTGGGGATAATCTCAAGGGTGGTGTTACCAAATTTTACACTCTCAACGCTATCCAAATCGAGGTCAATCTCGGGCAACTTGCCTATTTGTACGCCGAAAATCATACCGCTAACAGAGGCTGTCTCGAGCAGGAACTTATCCTTGCCCGACATAGCGAAGGGAATACCATACTCCCCACGCAAGAACTCAACACCAAGCGTATGGTCGAAATGTCCGTGGGTATTGATTGCCATGACGGGCTTGAGATTATGCTCCTCGATGAAGTTCTTCAGAGCAGCGTCCTCGCGCGCACCGTTGTTTCCGGCATCGATGATTACACACTCCAGACTCTCGTCCCAAACGACGTAGGTATTCTCTTGAATTGGATTAAAGACAAGCGTAGCTATTTTCATTGGTGGTTAACGTTTAACGAGTTTTACAACATTCTCGACATGGTGGGTATGGGGGAACATATCAACGGGCTGAACAGCCTCGACACGATACATACCATCCATAAGTGCCAAGTCGCGTGCCTGAGTTGCAGGGTTACAGCTCACATAGACAATTCGCTCGGGAGCAGCCCTGAGAATAACATCGATAACAGGCTCATCGACACCTGCACGAGGCGGGTCGAGAATTATAACGTCGGGGCGAGAATTCTTCTGAACAAAACCATCGCTCAACACAGCCTTCATATCACCGGCGTAGAATGTGGTATTGTCGATGGAGTTAAGCTCCGAATTGACCTTGGCATCCTCGATAGCCTCGGGAACATACTCAATACCCACAACCTTTTTACAGCGGCGAGCACAGAAGTTGGCAATGGTTCCCGTACCGGTATAGAGGTCGTAGAGTACATCGCTCGGCTTAAGGTCGGCAAAGTCACGAGCCACCTTATACAGCTCGTATGCCTGAAGCGAGTTGGTTTGGTAGAATGATTTGGGTCCCACCTTGAACTTCAAACCCTCCATCTGCTCCAAGATGTGGTCCTTGCCCGCAAAGCATACAGGCTCTTGGTCGCCAAGTGAGTCGTTCCACTTGGTGTTGACCATGTAGATAAGCGAGGTTATTTGAGGGAATGACTCCTTGAGGTGGTTCATCACAAGCTCGATAGCCTTGTCATCCTGCTCGCCAAAGACCACGATAACCATTGTCTCGCCGGTGGAGGCAGTGCGGATAACCACATTGCGCATCAGGCCGCGATGCTCTCTTGCATTATGAAACGATAGGTTATGCTCCAAGCAGAATCGCTTAAGCTCCAGACGTATATCATTCGAGGGCTCGGGCTGCAACCAGCACTTATCGATATCGAGAATCTTATCAAACATATTGGGAATATGGAAGCCGAGTGCCGGCTCGGGAGTAATTTCCTTATCTTGGTCGGCAATCTCCTCGTAGGTCATCCAACGACGGTCGGCAAAGGTATATTCCAACTTATTGCGATAGAATTTTGTCTGCTCCGAGCCTAAGCAGGGGCGTATCTCGGGCAGCTCGACCTTTCCGATGCGGGTGAGCTGGTCGCGCACCTGCTCGGTCTTGAAACGCAACTGCTCTTCGTAGGGCAGGTTTTGCCACTTACAACCGCCACAGACTCCGAAATGGGAGCAGAATGGCTCCAATCTAAGCTCGGAGCGTTTGCGGAAGTTGACAACGTGACCCTCCATAAAGCGGCGACGCTTGACACGAATCTGCACATCGACCACGTCGCCCGGCACGGTCAGGGGTACGAATACCACCTGCTCCTGCCAGCGACCCATAGCCTTACCCTCGGCAGCGAGGGTAGTTATCTCAAGCCCCTCTATTAGGGGATAGTTCTGTTTCTTGCGTGCCATCTGCTACAACCAACCACCATTATTGGTTACGGCTCCACGAGCTACGATAGCGAAAGTATGCTCGACAAGGGTGTCGCCTACGTTACACTGAATGAGAATCTTCTCGGCACCCACCTTATCGCACTTAACCTTGAGAGAAGAGCCCTCAACCTTGTAGGAGAATCCGAGAGCCTCAGCCAGAGTCTGGGTCGGATTATCTGCCACAACGGGCGATACGGTGAAGGTCGTACCCTCAACATCAACGATACCGCCAAAGAGCTTCTCGAGGTTGATAACAGACTCCTCGCCAACCTTAACCGTAAGCGAAGGGGTACCCTCGACAGCCATAAGCATACGATAGGCATCGATAGCACCTGCGCCCATCTTTCCGCGATAGTTATCGAGATTGATGGTCACATCCTGATATCTGCTCGTATCAAAGTTCCAGCCCTGAGTAACCTTCTCACCCTCGAGGTAATCCTCGATGGAGTTTGCCGACGAGAGAATCAATGAGGTAAACTCGGCAGGAGTAAAACGCTTACCCAGCTTCACTGCATAGGAAAGACCCAGAGCGGCAACACCCGAAACGTGGGGACAAGCCATCGAAGTTCCCTCGATATAGCCATAGCCACCCTGATTGAATACCGAATAAATCTTACCCGACTCACCATAGATGTCGCCATCACCACCCGGAGCAGCAATATCGACCCACGAGCCATAATTGGAGTAGCCACCCGGAGTGAAGTCGGGACCTATGCCCGCTACAGCAATAACACCGGGATAGGCAGCGGGGAACATCTTACGGTCGGCAACCAGCGAACCATAATAGAGACTGTTGCCATCGTTACCTGCCGCAAAAACTACAATACCACCGCTGATGGGACCACTCTCTCTGGGAGTCTCTACGAAGTAGTCGATAGCCTCCTTCTCGAAGCCAAACTGACCATACCATCCGCCCTCGCTGATGCTTATCGAGTAACCGAGACTGCACTGTGCGATATGTGCGCCACGGTTAGCTGCCCAAATAAGTGCCTCGGCAGTAGCACGAGGATAATCGTTGGTGATGTCGTTGCCATTAGCATCGTAAGCAAATACCTGACAGCACATGAGCTTAACGCCGCCCTTGCCATCCTTACCGCCGGCAACACCGGCAACACCGATACCATTACCAGTAACAGCACCTACAATACCCGCAACGTGGCTACCGTGATTGAAAACCGCACCCTTAGAAGAGGTGTTTGTCCAATTCACAGGTTCGCCATTGGTATATACGGTACAGAAGTTTGCTCCGTGGAGCAACTCGCTCTCATCGGGGTTGGGATTGTGCCAGAGGTTTTCTACGAAGTCGGGGTGGTCGAGCTGCATGGGCTGGTCGAGGACTGCCACAACCACAGACTCATCGCCCGAACATATATCCCATGCTCTCAGAGCATTAACGTCGGCACCCTCGACATAGCCCTCGACCGAACCATCGTTATAGAGGTTCCATTGACGAGCAAACTCAGCATCATTGGGACCGGCTATTGAGCGGGTAGCTGCACCTGCCTCTACACTCACGCCCTCGGAACGCACTGTATTTCTGGGATGAACAAACTCGACAAACTCGACACCCTCCGAAAGCGAAAGAGCATTTGCCGCATCGTACAGATTTACACTCTTGGGGAACTCTACGGCATACCAGCGATGGAGTCCTGCCTCTCGAAGGCGCGACTCATACTTCGGGTCGTTGAAGATACGCACAAAGCGCGAGGCATCGATTCTATCGAGCTGCAAGTCGATAGACTCCACACCCGAACGAGTCTCACCGGCACGGGTAGCTGAGGTCTCTACCTCAAGCGCACGCTCCTCAGAGAGCTTCACGGCAATAGTGCCACTCAATGCACCTTCGCCACAATTGATAATCTTTTCAGAGGTAGTAAACTTTCCACCCTCTACGCTTGCCTCATTGAGGTCTTTGGTGCAGGCGGCAAAAACAAAAGCCAAAGCCAGCACAATGAAGTGTTGAATTTTCATACGAGATATTTAGTAATTTAGTTTTTAGTCACATTTAACAAATCAGCATTTTCCCCCAAGAAGTAAATCCCGAGAAATAAAAAATGCTATTTGGCTTCAAAGATAAGAAAAATTTGCGAATATCCCTCTCTTGAAATAGAATTTCAAGGAGAAGTATCCCAAGAGGCGTAAGAAATAGGGGAAATTTTGCTAAGAAAGCATAGCCTTCACAGACTCAACAATAGAGTCCGAATCGAAGCCGGAAAGATGGTAGAGTTGAGCAGGAGTACCATGCTCGACAAAGTGGTCAGGAATACCTAAATTATGACACTTAATACAATAGCCGTTGCTTGAGAACCAAGCACTTACAGCCTCGCCTACACCTCCGCGCAGCGAGCCATCTTCAACGGTTATCACACATCTGAATTTATCGGCCACTTCGCGCAAAAGCCGCTCATCCAAAGGCTTTGCAAATCGAAGGTCATACACAGCAACATTAAGCCCGTCGGCAAGAAGTCTGTCTGCCGCCTGAGTGGCAAATTTTGCCACGTGACCCACAGTGAGAATTGCCACATCATCTCCATCGCGCAATTTTGCACCACGTCCTATCTCCATCTTTTCGAAGGGCATATCCTGCCACTTCTCTCCCACACCTCGACCACGAGGGTAGCGGATAACAAACGGCACCCCACTCTCGAGGGCTGTGTACATCATATTACGCAACTCACGCTCGCTCTTCGGGGCTGCAACCACAAGATTGGGAACGGTAGAGAAAAATGCAAGGTCGTAGGCTCCATGATGTGTAGCTCCATCCTCACCCACAAGACCTGCTCTGTCGAGACATATCACAACGGGGAGGTTTTGTAGCGCAACGTCGTGAATCACATTATCATAGGCACGCTGCATAAACGACGAATAGATATTACAGAAGGGACGCATACCTGCCGCCGCAAGACCTGCCGAGAAGGTGACGGCGTGACCCTCGGCGATGCCCACATCAAAACAGCGCGAAGGCATCTGACGCATCATAATATTCATAGAGCAACCCGAGGGCATGGCGGGCGTGATACCCACAACTCGACTATCCATACGCGCCAAATCGAGAAGTGTCTGACCAAAGACATCCTGATAGCGCGAAATATCACTCTTGGTCGAGAGTCTTTCGCCCGTTGCGGGGTTAAAGCAACCCGGGGCGTGCCATACCGAGGGGTCGTGTTCTGCCACCTCAAGGCCCTTGCCCTTCGTTGTCATAACGTGCAGCAACTTGGGTCCGCCAATATCGCGCAGAGCGCGCAACGTACGTACCAAAGTTTTGATATCGTGTCCGTCAACAGGTCCGAAATAGCGGAAATTCAAACTCTCGAAGAGATTGCTGTTTTTGAGTATTCCCTGCTTTACGGCATTTCCCGCCTTCTGACAAAAACGCAGCAGAGGAGGAACATGAGAGAGGATATTCCACAATCCCCGCTTGAATCGGTTGTAGAATTTCGAGGTCGAAATTTTGAGCAAATAGCTCTTCAGCGCACCCGTCGCCTCGTCAATGGCCATATTATTATCGTTGAGTATGACCAGCAGGTCGCTACTCTTATCGGCACCGGCATTGTTCAACCCCTCGAAGGCAAGTCCGCCCGTCATCGAACCATCGCCGATGACAGCCACCACCTTCTGCTCGCGACCCTCAAGCTCTGCCGCCTTCGCCATACCAAAGGCCGCCGAAATGGAGGTCGAGGCGTGACCCGCACCAAAGGCATCATAGGGACTCTCCGCCATACGCGGGAAGCCACTAATACCGCCCAAACAGCGTTTATTGGAAAAATCCTTGCGGCGTCCGGTGATGATTTTGTGAGGGTAGGTCTGATGACCCACATCCCAAATCAGTTTATCGTCGGGGGTGGAAAAAACATAGTGCAGAGCCGCAGCAAGCTCCACAGCCCCCAGACTCGAGGCCAGATGTCCGGGATTGGAGGCACACTCCTCGATAATATAGCGACGCAACTCGTCACAATATCTGCGTAACTCACCTATCGACAACTTCTTAAGGTCGTCGGGCGAATCAACTCTTTCGAGCAATATGTACTCTTGACGCTGCATAGTTTTACAAAAATACGAAAAAAATATGAAATGCCGAGAAAATTTTCTATCTTTGTAGAACTAAAGTATTTTTTAGAACAAATTTACGATTAAAGGATAGTTATTATGAGATACAAGAGAGTTCTTCTGAAACTCAGCGGTGAGTCGCTTCAGGGTAAACAGCAGTTTGGTCTTTCGACCGAGGTCCTACAATCCTATGCCGAGCAGATAAAGGCTGCTGTGGCAACAGGCGTACAGATAGGTATTGTTATCGGTGGCGGAAATATCTTCCGCGGACTTCAAGGAGCCAAGCGCGGCTTCGACCGCGTGAAGGGCGACCAGATGGGTATGCTCGCAACCATCATCAACTCGCTGGCTCTGCAATCGGCACTCGAGGATAATGGCGTAAAGGCTAAGGTGCTGACCTCTATTCGCATGGAGCCTATTGGCGAGTATTACTCGAAGGCCAAGGCTTTGGAGTTGCTCGAGGCAGGATATGTGGTAATCATCGGTGGCGGAACATCAAACCCCTACTTCTCGACCGACACCGCATCGGCACTCAGAGGTATCGAGATTGAGGCTGACGTGATGCTCAAGGGCACGAGAGTCGATGGCGTATATACAGCCGACCCCGAAAAGGACCCCACGGCAACAAAGTTCTCGGAGATTACATTCGACGAAGTGTATCAGCGCAACCTGAAGGTTATGGACCTGACGGCATTTACTCTCTGCAAGGAGAACAAACTGCAAATCGTGGTATTCGATATGGATACGCCCGGAAACTTGGGCAAGGTACTCGACGGAGAACCTATCGGAACCATTGTAAAGCTTTAGAAACCAAAAACTTGAGATATTATGTTCGAACGTAAGACAAAACAAAAGACAGGCACATTGTGGATGCTCATAGCCCTATTGGCAATAGTTGTTGCACTGATGATTTTCCTACCCTCTGGTGAGGTACCGGCAGCAACCGACGAGGCTCAGGCAGAGCAACCCGCAGAGGAGGATTACGATGTGGTGAAGGTGGGCGATGTGGCTCCCGACTTCACACTTCCGATGTATGGCGGTGGCGAGGTTAAGCTCTCTGACCTGAAGGGCAAGGTTGTGTTGCTGAACTTCTGGGCAACGTGGTGTCCCCCCTGTCAGCAGGAGTTGGCACAGGTGCAGACCCAGATAATCGACCGCTATGCGGGTAAGGATTTTGCCTTCATCTTCGCATCGAGAGGCGACACCGAGGAGCAGATTGCCGAAAACCGCAAGGCACGCGGATTCAATTTCCCGATGGCAATGGATAAAGACGAGTCGGTATTCAAACTCTACGCAAAACGCGGGATACCCCACAACTACCTTATCGACCGCGAGGGTAAAATAGCAGCCATCGAGGTTGGTTACACACCCGAGCAGTTTGCTGAGCTCCAGAAGAAGATTGACGAGGAGTTGGCAAAAACGAAATAATACAGATACAAATAGCGAAAACAGCTACAAGTAAATACTGACACAAGTAAGTAAATAAGCAAAATAAAAATAGGATATGGAGAGTAATTTGATTCTTGACGAGGCTACAACCCGTATGGAGCGTACGGTAGAGCATTTCGAGGAGGAACTCCTCAACGTCAGAGCCGGCAAGGCTTCGACCAACGTATTGAATGGTGTAATGGTTGATTACTATGGTTCGCAAACCCCCGTATCGGGCGTTGCCAGCGTAACGGTACCCGATGCTAAGACCATACTTATTCAGCCTTGGGATAAGAACCTTATCCGCGTTATCGAGAAGGCTATCTTGGATTCGAACATCGGTCTTACCCCTTCGAACAATGGCGAGCAAATCAGACTGTCAATTCCTCCCCTCACGGAGGAGCGTCGTAAGGATTTGGTAAAGCAGGTACGCTCGCTCTCCGAGTCGGCTCGTGTGAGTCTGAGAAATGCGCGCAGAGATGCCGTTGACAACTTCAAGAAGGCAACAAAGGAGGGGATGCCCGAGGATGTATCGAAGGATGGCGAAACGCAAGCTCAGAAACTTCTCGAGAAGTACTCGAAGCAGCTCGACCAGCTTCTCGAGAAGAAGGAGAAGGAGATTATGACCGTATAATCGCCTGCCCCACATCAAGAGTTTAGAGGTTGTCCCGCCTTTTTAGAAGAAGGTTGGCAACCTCTTCTTGGTCTTTGGTCTTATTCTTTGATCCTCTCATTTGTAGGTCATAACGGTAAGGTATAAATAACAAGATTTGTAACACAAGCAGATATATGAAATTTATCAAGTATTTTTTCGCAGCACTTTTGGCTCTATTCGTTTGGGGCATACTCTCGTCACTGATTTGGATTGCAGTGATTGCCGGCATAGCATCCTCATCCGATAGTGCAATCACCATCGAGCCTAACACCATTTTGAAGATTGACCTCGCCGAGAACATCGTCGATTCGCCCTCAAGTAACCCCTTTTCGGGTTTCGACTTTATGACAATGGAACTCTCGCAACCGCTGTCGCTACTGAAGGCCACCCAAGCTATTGACGCTGCAGCCGAGGATGATCGTATCAAAGGTATATATATCAACCCCAACGGAATGGGTACAGCATCGAGTGCCGCACTCGAAGAGCTGCGCCAAGCTATCGTGGATTTCAAATCAACAGGCAAGTTTGTTGTAGCTTACAGCGATGGTTACGAGCAAGGCTCATACTATCTGGCATCGGCTGCCGACAAGATTTTCCTTCAAAAGGAGGGTATGATTTCGTGGCAGGGTTTGAGCTACAACCTACCCTTCTTCAAGGGGTTGTTTGATAAGCTCGGCATAGAATATGAGATTATTCGCCCGACGGCTTGTAAATATAAAAGTGCCGTTGAGCCATACTTTATGACCAAGATGTCCGACGCAAACCGCGAGCAGAATCAGGTGATGATTAACTCGATGTGGACAACTATTGCCAGCGCAGTGGTCGAGGCTCGCGGATTTGAGAGCCTTGAGCAGTTTAACAGACTGACCGACGACTTGCAACTCTCGATGCCCGAGGACGCCCTCAAGAATGGCATGGTCGATGGTCTTATCTATGAGGACGAGATGAATGAGTACTTCGCTCAGATGGGTATGGAGCGCAATAGCGAGAATGAATTCAACATGGTGAGCCTTGGCGAATACTCTATGCAGCTTATGCCCAACATCGACACTATTGGCGAGAAGCAGGTGGCAATCGTCTATGCCGATGGCGCAATAGTGGATGGAACGGGCGAAGAGGAGGATACGGTCTATGGTAATTCGCTTGCCGAGCTAATCAAGGAGGTTCGCCTCGACGAGAATATCGCAGCTGTTGTACTACGAGTTAACTCACCGGGTGGCAGCGCACTTGCATCGGATGTCATCTGGCGCGAGGTGTCGCTCTTGCAGGCAGAGAAACCCGTGGTGGTATCGATGGGCGCATACGCAGCATCGGGAGGTTACTACATCTCGGCTCCTGCTGATGCCATCATAGCCAACAATACCACCCTCACCGGTTCGATAGGTGTGTTTGGTGCATTCCCCATCGTGGGCAAGGCTTTGGAGGAGAAGGTGGGCATAACCTTCGACTGTGTGAAGTCGAACAAACACTCGGACTTCGGTCAGGGATTCATTGCCGGCGCAATTCGTCCGACGGCTCCCGCCGAGAAGGCTCTCTTGATGAAGAGAGTGGATAAGGTTTATGAGAGTTTCACGGGAAAAGTTGCCGAAGGTCGTAACCTTAGCAGAGAGAGGGTTTACGAGATTGCTGCCGGCAGAGTGTGGACCGGTGCTGACGCCAAGCAGATTGGCTTGGTTGACGATATTGGCGGTCTGAAGTATGCCATAGCAGTAGCTGCCGACAAGGCGGGATTAGAGAAGTATCAGGTGGTGGAGCATCTGTCTGCCGCCGAGGGTTTTGCCGCCCTCTTCTCGGGCCTCAACGCAGCAATCAAGTCCCGCTACGAGGCTGATGCCTTGGGCTTGGCCCTCGAGCCTTATAAGCAGGCTCGAGAGATGATGCGTTTCGAGGGTGTGATGATGTACAGCGTACTACCCAAATTTTAACACTCAACACTCGATTAAGCGCACTTTACGGAAGTAATCTTAGACCTTACAAGTTGCAAATAGAGATGGATAATTAGGGTTTTGGGGTGGATTTATGTGATAAATTATCACCATATAAAAACCTTTTTTACTATCTTTGCATATTGTAAATCTACATTATATATAATAAATGGTTACACTTGAGGCTATACGTCAGCCTGTTGTCGGCAAGTTAGAGGAGTTCGAGAACTTTATTGCCAAACAATTTACGGCAGAGGGTGATATGCTCTCCGAGATGCTTTCGCACGCACTCTCAACACGCGGAAAGGGTGTAAGACCCCTGCTTGTTCTGCTCACAGCATCAATGCTCGCTGACGATGCTGAGCGGGTCGGAGTGCGTAGCTACATAGCTGCAATGCTTGTCGAAATGATACACACAGCCTCGTTGATTCACGATGATGTTATCGACGAAGCTGACCACCGACGCGGCATACCCTCGGCAAATGCCATATGGCAATCGCATAACGCCGTGATTCTCGGCGACTTTATTTTGGCACGCAATATGTCGATTGGTATGCGCAGTGGGCAGTTCGACCTTGTGACCCACGTGGTTGACTCGATAAGCTCGCTTTGCGAGGGCGAGATACTTCAGAGCGAGGCTGCACGCAAACAGATTGCCAGCCGCGAGCGATATTTCGATATCATCCGACGCAAGACCGCATCATTACTGGCAGTGAGCGCCTCAGCCGGAGCAATCTCGGTGGGGGCTAAAGGAGAGGATGTGGAGCGTATGCACATCTTTGGCGAAAAGCTCGGTATCGCCTTCCAGATTCAAGACGATATATTGGACTATAAGCACGAGGGCAAGATGGGTAAACCTTCGAACAACGACCTTCGAGAAGGTAAGATAACTCTGCCTCTACTCTGTGTATTGGAGCAATCCACCCCTGAGCGCAAAACGCAACTGTTAGAGAAGCTCGCCGAGTGTCATACCGACGAGAGTGCTGTGGAGTATATGCAACACGTAGTCGAGGGGTGTGGAGGATTGGATGCCGCACGTCGAGAGATGAACAGCTATATCGAGCAAGCCATTCAGACTTTAAGTCCCCTGCCAAAGAACAAATGGCGCGATGGGCTCGAGATGCTCTGCCGATTTGTTGTCGAGCGCGATATATAGGGCAACCAAATGTTAATCAAACAGATAAAACAAATTTATGGAACAGAAAAAAAATTATGCTCTGCCAATTGCGGTGATGTTTGCTCTCTTCTTTATGATTGCATTCGTTACCAACTTTGCAGGTTCGATGGGCGTAATCGTCAAGAATGAGTTTGGAGCAAGCAACGCTCTCTCGCAACTTGGTACGCTCGCAAACTTCATTGCCTATGCTTGTATGGGTATCCCCGCAGGTGTTATTCTCAAGCGTAAGGGTTACAAGTTTACCTCTATGGCTGCCGTAACCGTAGGTTTCGTTGGTGTCGGTATTCAATTCCTCTCCGGTTATGCCGGTTCGTTCCTCGTATATGTGCTTGGAGCCTTTGTTGCCGGATTCTCGATGTGTATGCTCAATATTGTGGTTAACCCCATGCTCAACACTCTGGGCGGTGGCGGTAACCGCGGTAATCAGCTTATTCAGCTCGGTGGCTCGTGTAACTCGGTGGGTGGTACCATAGCCCCCATACTCTTGGGCTATCTTATCGGTGGTCAGGCAGAGAGTGCTAAGGTTAGCGATGCTGCTCCCGCGATGATTATCGCTATGGCAATCTTCGCTCTGGCATTTGTGATTATCGCTATGACTAAGATTCCCGAGCCTCACATGGAGAGTGCCGACGAGCGTGCTGCACGCCTCAGTGGTAAGGTGAAGAAAGACCCTCACGGTCCACTCTCGTTCCGCCACTTTGTGATGGGTGCCATAGCTATCTTCTTCTATGTTGGTATTGAGGTGGGTATTCCTAATATCGCAAATCTTTATATGTCTGACCTTCAGCACGTTGGACCCGAGGTTGCCGGCACAGTTGTCGGTGTTTATTGGTTCCTTATGATGTGTGGTCGTCTGATTGGTGGAGCTATTGGTGCAAAGGTTTCGTCGAAAGCTATGCTCTCGACCGTATCAACCCTCGCAATACTCTTTATCCTCGCTCTTATGTTCATCCCCGAGAGTCAGGTTGTCAATATCCCCGTTGTTGATAAGGTCGTACCTCTGAGTATGCTATTTATGATTCTTTGCGGTCTTTGCACATCGGTTATGTGGGGTTCGATTTTCAACCTTGCTGCCGAGGGTCTTGGTAAATATACTCCCGCAGCTTCCGGAATCTTTATGGCACTTGTTTGCGGTGGTGGTATTCTTCCCTTCCTTCAGGGTCTGCTCGCCGACTCGGTAGGCTTTATCTCCAGCTATTGGCTTATCGTAGCTGCATTGGGCTACCTGCTCTTCTACGCTTTGGTGGGTTCGAAGAATGTGAATCGTGATATTGTAACCGAATAGGTTAGAGCCACAGCTATAATATGAGGGCTGTCCAACGATTAAGTTGCGACAGCCCTCATATTTTCTTTAGGTGCTTATATGGGAAATTACACTTTAGGAAACAAAGTTCGCTTCTGGCTACGGTTTATTCACGGCTTGCAGCCATGGTTTGAGTTGCTGACCCACCTCCTAAAGCCGTTAGGCTGAGAAAGCGGAAATTTTACACCAAATGTAAAATCGTATATAATTACCTTTAATTTTTTTGCGACGAATCAACCCTCCCGAAACGAGAGGTATTTTTTGATTTTAGAGGTGCAGATTTGGTGCATCGTGAAAAATGGCGTGGAAGGATAGTATTAGAAATACAGCCTTTCACGCCATTTAAGGGATGTGCAAAATATGCCCTATAAAATCGAAAAATGATTACCAGATGATAACCCTCTCCTCAGGAGCCATCCACATCTTATCACCCTCCTTGATGGAGAAGGCATCGTAGAAGTCCTGAATATTCTTGAGGGTAGCATTCACACGGTTCTTACCCAAAGAGTGAACATCCTCGTTGGTGAGGCGAGCAATCTCCTCGTCGCGGATATTCTGCGACCAGAGAGCAGCATAGCCCAAGTAGAAACGCTGAGCTGCAGTAAAGCCATCGATAGGCTCGGGCTCAGCACCTGCAAGGCTGTTGCGGAAGGCGGTATAAGCTACACGCAGACCACCCTGATCGGCAATATTCTCACCCAGCGAGAACTCGCCATTGGCATACATTGCACTCTTGCCATCCTTGGCGGGCAGAACCTCGATAGCGTTGAACTGCTTAACCAAAATGTCGGTGCGCTGTTTGAATGCAGCTGCATCCTCGTCAGTCCACCAATTATTCAGGTTACCATTCTTGTCGTAGTTGCGACCCTGATCGTCGAAGCCGTGGGTCATCTCGTGACCGATAACCACACCAATAGCACCATAGTTTACTGCATCGTCGGCTGTGGGGTTGTAGAAGGGAGGCTGAAGAATTGCTGCGGGGAAGCAAATCTCGTTAGAGGTGGGGTTGTAGTATGCGTTTACGGTCTGGGGGCTGATGAGCCACTCCTCTTTGTCAACGCTCTTACCAATCTTATCCCAATCCTCGGCAGTTGACCATACGCTTGCTCTCTTCACATTCTCCCAATAGCTCTGCGAAGGGTCAATCTCAAGGCTTGTGTACTCCTTCCAAGTGTCGGGATAGCCAATCTTCACCTTAAAGGTTGCGAGCTTCTCGTGTGCGCGAGTCTTGGTCTCGGCAGACATCCACTCCAGAGCGTCGATATGCTGACCCAAAGCAGTTTGAAGATTCTTAACAAGGGTTATCATATTCTCCTTATCCTTCTCGGAGAAGAAACGGTCAACATACATCTTACCTACTGCCATCTCGAAAGTGCCATCGGTGTATGCCATGGCGCGCTTCCAACGGGGACGAGGCTCCTGCTTGCCCGACATCTGACGACCGAAGAAGTCGAACGATGCAGCATAGAAATCATCCGAAAGGAAGCCGGTAGCAGCGTTCAGATAGTGAGCAGCGATGTAGCAACGGATATCCTCAATCGAAGCCTCCTTGAGCAGCTTGTTGCTGTTGTCCAGCACCTCGGGCTGACCCATAATCACGCTCTGGGGAGCGTCAATACCCATAACCTTGAAGTAGGTATCCCAATCGATAGCATCGAAACGGCTCTTGAACTCGTCGATAGCAATGGGGGTGTAGTTCTGACCCATATCACGAAGTACCACGCGGTCGCGCGACACAGCAGCAATGCTCTCCTCGATTTTCAAGGTCGAAGCAGCTGCAGCCGCAGCACGCTCAGCGTCGAAACCTGCAAGGGTGAAGAGCTTGTTCAGATAGGCAACATAGCCCTCCTTGAGCGCAGCATTCTGCTCCTTGATGTAATAGTCACGGTCGCCCATACCCAGACCACTCTGCCAGAAGTAGAGAGCATTCATATCGCTATTCTTCATATCTGCCTCGACAAATACTCCGAAGAAGGGAGCTGCGATACCGAAGTGGGTGGTTGCGATAAGCTCGCTCAGTCCCTCACGCTCGACAGAAAGAATCTGCTGAAGGTCAGCCTGAATGGGAGCTGCACCCTCCTGATTCAGACGAACCGAGTCCAAAGCCAACTTGTAGAGGTCGCAAATCTTACGCTCGACCGAACCCTCCTCGGTCTTCATGGCGGTCATCTCCTTGAAGAGGTTGTTGATGCGAATCTCGTTGTTCTCGCGCAACTGGTCGAACGAACCATAACGAGCATACTCCGGACGCAGCGGGTTGAGCTTCTGCCAACCGCCTGTTGCCCACTGATAGAAATCCTCGTTCGCGCTAACCGAATTGTCAAAACTTGTAAGATTGATGGCAGGTGTAGTCTCTGCCTTCTTCGTGCCACACGATGCAATCATAAGTGCAAGTGCTGAAATTAAAAATAGTTTTCTCATTGTCTATTACTTGTGTTAGGTTTTCTCATTCTATTCTAAGTGTCCCCCTACGAGTTGCGCAGGGCAAGTTTCTGGGCAAAAGCCTCACGACGCTGCGATAGTCCCCTACGCCAACCGTCCCAACGTATGTGACGCAACTTTTTCTCGGCATACACATCCTTAACTGTCACCAAGATACCCGTCTCGTCAACATCACCAAAGTCGGGATTTATCACCGTATCGAACAGGAGCATCGTAGGAGAAAGCCCCATATAGGAGTTAATGAGCGGAGGAATGTTCTCACCTCTCTGGCGAAGCTCCTGCACCAATCGCTTATAATCCTCGTCGAAGTTATCATTGGTAAATATGTCGAGCGACTGATCATCAAGGTCAAGCTTTATGGGGTTGATACCCTCGACAAGCCCTCGCTTATCGCCAAAGTAGGTTTTCAAGAAGCGGAAAAGAAACTTGCGCGCCTCAATATTATAGGAACTGTACATTGTCACCTTGCCGAAGAGATATTTACAGCGGGGATTCAACACGACGAGTGCGCCCAAACCATCCCACAGATTATCTAACGCAAAGAGGCTCTTGGGATTACGTCTGACCTGATATGCCGGCTGAACAAACGAACGACCAAGCTCGATGGTGTAGGGAAGAAAACGACGACGGAAGAGTTGGCTGAAACGGAAATAGTGTTCGGTCGAGAAGTTCTTGGGATTTTCCGAGTTGCTGACTATAAATCTGTAACCACCGACAATCTCTTGAGCTATGGGATCCCACACTATAAGCTGCATATACCCGTCTTTTGCCAAATCCTCGGCATCGATATCTACTGGCTGACCCGTACCACCTCCCGCCTCACGAAATGCCATCTCGCGCAGGCGACCTACCTCGCGCATAAGCGCGGGAGCCTCGGCGGCATCGAATATATATATCTGATTCTGAGCGCGTTTTGTGTCGCGCACCTTCTCTAACTTGCTTAGCTCCGATATAAGTTCTTGTCGTGATACGGGTTCAATTATCGGTTTCATACAATCCTTATATGTTTGAGATTATCCTACAAAGGTAGAAAAAAGTTGTCTAAATCACCAAATCTATGCCACAATTTAGCTCTTACGACTCAATATTGTCCTAAATATTTTTTTTACATAACATATTCCACAAAGTATAAATAC
>CAZFQU010000010.1:0-35556 GCA_964521245.1 uncultured Alistipes sp.
TCACAAATATAAAAAAAGCCCATCTAACAAAAAACTTGTTAGACAGGCTCTTTTGTGTTATACATATATTGGAGATAGATTAACCTCACAAAACCCCACAACGACAAATAGATGCTATACAGGGACTCGAACGGCGGCAGAAGCCGAGAGCAGACCAAATAGGGAGGGAATGGGCAGATAACCGAAGGTTTAGAAGATTTATTGATGGCTATTGCCAAACTTGTTTGAGGAATAGAACATCAATAAATTTTCGTAGTTGCGCGAGCAACACTGCACATTCTCACACTGTGCAGGCAAGTCTGCCGAGGCGCTACAAGCTGAGCGAGTCCCTTTATCCGCAAAACGAAACAAGCGACCCCAAAAGGGTCGCTTGTGAAGTGCGGATAAAGGGACTCGAACCCCCACGCCGCGAGGCATCAGATCCTAAGTCTGACGTGGCTACCAATTACACCATATCCGCGAAAAACTGTGCAAAGGTATTAAAAATCCTCAACATACCAAAACTTTTTCCTATCTTTGTCAAATAAACAGTCGTATTATGCCACAGACTATAACCCTACAACTCACTCCGAAAGAGTCTGCCGACTCGCATCGCTACACCACGATTGCTGCCCACAAGTTGGGATTAAGGGAGAGCGACATTGCCTTGGTGAGAATCATCAAGAGGTCGGTTGACGCGCGTCAAAGACAGATAAAGGTAAATCTGACTTTGGAGTTGTATGTTGACAACGAGCCTATGCCGGCTCCCGTGCATTTCGACTATCCCGATGTGAGCCACTCGACAGAGGTTATTGTTATAGGTGCAGGTCCTGCCGGATTGTTTGCTGCGCTGAGGCTCATAGAGTTAGGCTACCGCCCCATAGTTTTGGAGCGCGGACGCGATGTGCTGAGTCGCAAATACGATATAGCACAAATAAATCGCAACGGAGAGGTCAACCCCGAGTCGAACTACTCGTTTGGCGAGGGTGGTGCCGGAACATTCTCTGATGGCAAGCTCTTCACTCGCTCGAAGAAGAGGGGCGACTATAACAAAGCCCTCAGAACATTGGTCTTTCACGGAGCCAAGGAGGAGATTCTCTACGAGGCTCACCCACACATCGGCACAGACAAGCTCCCGCGCATAATGCAGAACATACGCCAAACCATCACCTCGTGCGGTGGCAGTTACCTCTTCGAGCGCAAGGTCACCGACCTAAGGATAGAGCGAGGCAGAATCAGAGCCGTTGAGACTAATGGCGAGTGGATTGAGGCGGCAGCTGTTGTGCTTGCCACGGGACACTCGGCACGCGATATATACGAACTTCTGCACCGAAAGGGTGTGAGAGTGGAGGCTAAGCCCTTTGCAATGGGAGTGCGAATCGAGCATCCGCAACAACTTATCGACTCGATACAATACCACTCCGAGGAGCGTGGCGAGTGGTTGCCGGCAGCAGCCTACTCGCTTGTGAGTCAGGAGTTTGACAGAGGTGTTTACTCTTTCTGTATGTGTCCCGGAGGTTTCATCGTGCCGGCACTTACCGATGCTCGAGAGTCTGTGGTCAATGGTATGTCGCCCAGTGGCAGAACATCACCCTTTGCCAATTCGGGACTTGTCACCGAGGTAAGACTCTCGGACTTCGAACATCTGAGAGAGGAGTGGGGCGAGCTTGCGGGACTAAAGTTCCAGCAACAATTTGAGCATCTTGCACGAGAATATGGCGGCGAACATCAGATAGCCCCTGCACAACGCGTAGCCGACTTCGTGAGTGGCAGAGCGTCGAAAAGTCTGCCCAAAACCTCATACATACCGGGTATCACCCCGTCACGTTTGGACCAATGGATGCCTAAATTCATTTCCGACTCTCTGAGAAGCGGCATAACGACCTTTGGTAAGCGTATGAGGGGATTTTTGACTAACGACGCTCTGGTAATGGGCGTAGAATCGAGAACATCGACTCCGGTCAGAATACCTCGCGACAAGGAGAGTCTTATGCACCCCGAAGTTAGCGGACTGTTTCCAGCCGGCGAGGGTGCAGGCTATGCCGGAGGTATAATCTCGGCAGCTTTAGATGGTGAGCGCATAGCAGATGCTGTGAAGATTTTTTTAAGGCAGGTTCTATAAATTAGGTCGAGTTGATTTTGAAGATAAATTCATTAAGCTAAGAACCACATATCCACAATGAAGAGACTACATTTAATAATTATAGCCCTGCTGCTATTTACTCTGCCAGCACCCCTTATGGCTAAGAGCGAGAGAGTGTCGCGCACCGACTCGCTACTCAAAATCTTGGATAACACTATCGAGCAACGCCAGACCTATATAGATAATAAGCATCGGAAGATTTGGCAGCTTAAGAATATGCTTATCGACCCATCGGATAGGCGCGACCAAGAGCAGGAGTTGAAACTCTATCGCGACCTGACCGAAGAGTATATAGCCTTCAAGTTCGACTCAGCCTACTACTATGCCACCCAGAGCATACGTTTGGCTGAGGCTGTGAGCAACAAAAAGGTCGAAACCGAATGTCGTATCACGCTTGCCAATATACTGATGACGGGAGGACGATTTAGCGAGGCCCTAAGCGAACTCGGCAAGCTCAACTCCCGCACAATGGACCGACAGACAAAAGCCCTCTATTACTCGGCTTACGACCTAACATTTCTGCACCAAGCAAAATATATCGGGGGGGGGAATATGCTAATTCCCAACAACTTAGATATTCGTCAAAAATATATCGACTCGCTGCGCCAAGAACTTGACTACCTTCCCGAAAACTACCGAATGATATCTCGCGTCTATATCGAGACCGACCAGCCCGAGGTGGCTAAACATCATCTGAAGGAGTTGTTGCAAAAGATTGAGTTTGGCACACGCGCCTACGCCATTGTTGCAGGTTCGCTTGCCTATTGCTATCAAGTACACCCTGAGGCCGAGGCTCGCAAGGAGTATCTCATACTCTCAGCCATATCCGATATAATGGATGCCGTTTGTGAGAACGAGTCGCTGCGACAGCTCGCCCTAATACTCTTCGAGGAGGGAGATATACGTCGTGCGCATAAATATATCTCGCTTGCCATTGCCGATGCCAACTTCTACGATGCCCATCTGAGATGTATCGAAGCGGCTGCTACATACCCAATTATTCAGGAGGCATACCGCGAGGTTCGTGACCGCGATATCAAACACCTGAAGATACTCACTATAGTAAGCATCACTCTCTTGGTGGTGGCAGTTGTGACAGGTATAATCCTGCTCAACCGTATGCGCGCTCTGCACTCGGCACGAGCGAAACTCACCAACACCAACCAACAACTCTCCCAGATGAATAGCCAACTCTCGGAGACCAACCAACTACGCCAAAAACAGATTACCCAATTCTTGGTACTCTGCTCATCCTACATAACCAAAATGGAGCAACAGCAGGCCAAGACCTACAATCTGCTCAACTTGGGTAAAATACAGCAACTCAAAGATAGTCTCACATCGCCACGTATGCTCAATCAGGAGATTCGTGAGTTCTACTCCACCTTCGACCGTATGATACTCAAGTCCTATCCCAATTTCATCAATCAGGTCAACGAACTTCTGCGCAAGGAGGAGCGTATTGAGCTTGGAGAAGGTGATGGGCTGACCACCGAACTCAGAATCTATGCCCTCATTCTGCTGGGCATCGACGACTCGTCGCAGATAGCACGATTCTTGCGCTACTCAAACAATACGGTATATACCTATCGTACAAAGATGCGCAACAAGGCAATAGACAAAGGTCTGTTCGAGGAGAATATAGCCAAAATCAAGCCATATTAGTTTCTATATTATCAACAATATCACAAAAAGCTACATCTCTGATTATTAGTGATGTAGCTTTTTGTTATATCTATATTTTATCTCAAAATGATTTACCGATAAAAGCCAAATTCATACCTTTGTTAATATTAGTCGAAAATTGGGACTTAAAAAACACTTAATTATTAACTTAAAAATTTTTACTATGAATGACAAAATTCGACCCAAAGGACTCTTCGGAAGATTGCGGGCGATTGTCGTACTGCTAATCTGTACGATGAGTCTTGCAACCCAGCCCGCTCTGGCACAAGAGCAGGTAAGAGGTGTGGTAAAGGATGCGCAGGGAATGCCCATCATCGGTGCTACGGTAATCGAGAAGGGTACCACTCGCGGTACTGCCACTGATGTTGATGGTAAGTTTGTGCTGAGTGGTCTCGGTAGCGAGTCGATTCTCGTTATCGGAATGCTCGGTTACGACGAGCAGGAGATTACAGTGGGTAGTCAGACCTTCTTCGAGGTAACCCTTGCCGACAGCGCAATCAGTATGGATGACGTTGTGGTAATCGGTTATGGCACGCTCGACCGCAAGGAGCTGTCAAGTTCGATTGTTCACGTTGACAAGAGCGATTTCCAACAGGGCGCAATGTCGAACCCTATGGAGATGCTGACCGGTAAGGTTGCTGGTCTGAATGTGGTTAACACCTCGTTGGCTAACCCCAACTCGACTTCCGACCTGCAGATTCGTGGTGCAACCTCAATCTCCAACTCCAACTCGCCGCTGATTGTCATCGACGGTATGATTGGTGGTGATATCCGCAACATCGCAGCACAGGATATCGAGTCGATGACCGTTCTTAAGGATGGTGCATCGTCGGCTATCTATGGTACTCGTGGTGCTAACGGTGTGATTTTGGTAACCACCAAGCAGGGTTCGGGTACCCCCGGTGCTTCGCGCGTCACCTACGACAGCTGGTTTGGCGTTAACTTTGCCAAGGATAAGCCCGACGTACTCACCCCTACCGAGTTCCGTCGCTCGCTTCGTGGCAACGATTATGGTTCGCTGACCGATTGGTATGACGCCATCTTGCGCGATTTCTCGTACGACAACAACCAATATCTGTCGCTCGACGGCACTTCGGCTAAGGGTACCGACTATAACGTGTCGTTGAACTACAAGCAGGCTACAGGTCTCGACTTGGCTTCGGAGCGTAAGGAGTATGGCGCACGTTTCGCCGTACGCCAGAAAGCACTGGACGGCATTCTCGAGTTCTCGGCATCGCTCTCGGGCCGTAAGGTTAAGGAGGAGTGGGGTGACGAGGGTCAGTTTGACAATGCCCTTACACTCAATCCCACTATGCCTATATATAATGAGGATGGTTCGTTCTATCACCCCCGTACCACTACCGGTGCGCGCAACCCGGTTGAGCAGCTGGTATCGAACAAGAATGGTGGTGACCGCATCTATCTGTTGGGTAACGCTCAGATTAAGGGTCGTATCTTCAAAAACAGCAACCACTTGCTCACTTCTGAGCTTAACTACTCGTTGCAGTATAACGACCTGAACCAACACTACTTCACCCCCTCGACCTCTGCCGAGTCGGAGCAGAATGGTTATGCCGGTAGAGCTAACCTGATGTATCAGAAGTGGTGGACTTCGCAGGTTGAGTGGACAGCCAACTACGCAATGAACATTGGCGACCACTCGCTCAAGGGTGTTATTGGTTACTCCTTCTCGCAGGACGACTACGAGGGTCACGGTATGGAGAACAACGACTTCCAGTATGATAGTTTCTTGTGGCACAATATCGGTGCAGGTTCTTACCTGAAGGAGGGTCGCTCGAGCATGTGGTCGTCGAAGACCAGAGCGCGTCTTATTGGTATGTTTGCCCGCGTAAACTACGACTGGAATAATATCGTGATGGCTTCGGCTTCGTTGCGTTATGAGGGTTCGACCAAGTTTGGCGAGAACAATAAGTGGGGTTACTTCCCCGCAGCATCGGCAGCTTGGGAGATTGCCAACATGAAGTTCATGGAGGACCACAACGATATAGTAAACAACCTTAAGGTACGTGTATCGTATGGTGTTACCGGTCGTTCGGGCTTCTCGCCCTATCAGTCGCTTTCGACCTATGGCTCGAACTCGACACACAAGGGTTCGTCATATTACATGATGAATGGCGACTGGGTTGGCGGTTATGGTCCCACGAAGAATGCTAACCCCGACCTTGGTTGGGAGCGTAGCATCGACTTCAATGCGGGTGTTGACTTCGGTTTCTTTGACAACCGTCTGCGCGGTTCGTTGGAGTACTTCAACCGCAGCTCACGCGACCTTCTCTATACCTATACTGCTCCCCAGCCTCCTATGATCTACTCCACCATCTTGGTTAACGTAGGTACCACCACTAACCGCGGTTTGGAGCTTTCGCTCTCGGGTGAGCCTGTAAAGACCAAGAACTTCACATGGACAACCACGGTTAACTATTCCTATGGCAAGACCGAGCTGACCAAACTCTCGAGCGATGTTTATAAGGCAGACTACTTGGAACTGTATCTGAAGCCCGGTGTTGGTACTACCGAGTATCTGTTCCGTGTTGAGGAGGGTGGCACAGTAGGCGAGTTCTATGGCTATCAGCACGCCGGCGTAGATGAGAATGGCGAGCTTCTGGTTTACGACAAGGATGGCAATCCCGTATCCAAGTCGGCAGCCGTTGAGTCGGACAAGCGTTACATTGGTAATGGTGCGCCCACCTCGTTCCTCTCGTGGAGCAACACCTTCCGCTACAAGGGTTGGGATTTGGATATCTTCTGTCGCGGAGCCTTCGGTTTCGACGTATTTAACATGCGCCGCTACGGTATGGGCCTGATGGGTTCGGGTACCGACAATGTTCTTCGCGAGGCTTACACCACCTATGGTCACATCAACTCTGATGGTGGTATCCTCTCGAGCTTCTACCTCGAGAAGGGTGATTACTTCAAGATTGAAAACATCACCTTGGGTTACAACTTCCGCTTCAAGCCTACAAGCATGGTCGAGAATCTGCGTCTGTTCGTTTCGGCAAAGAACATCTACACCATCACCGGCTATTCGGGCAACGACCCCTCGATTATTATGGTTAACGGTCTGACTCCGGGTGTTGACTCTGCAAGTGCATATCCCAGCGCACTTCAGCTTTCGATCGGAGCTACCATTCGCTTCAAATAAACCTGTCAAAGCGTAAACACATAACGATATGAAAAGTTTAAGATATATATTGATTTCGTTGCTGGCGTCGGTTTCACTCACCGCCTGCTTCGACCTCGACGAAGAGACCTTCGACCAACTCGACACGTCGAAGTTTTACTCCGACGAGCAGAGTGTGCAGAGCGTCATCGCCTCGATTTATGCTGAGGCTATGGTGGGCTATGCAGAGTATTATTGGTACCTTCAGGAGTTCTCTGCCGACCAAGTTGCTTGGCGTACTTGGAACGGTGGCCTTTGGGGTTGGGATGAGGCTTATAAGTTTGTGCTTTCATCGCACACTTGGGATGCCGAATCGACCGTTATCAAGCAGTCGTGGGAGTTGGGTTGGAAGACCATCGGTCTTTGCAACAATGCCCTCAACGACCTTCAGCAGCTCTCGCCCGAGAGTGTTGAGCTCTCGCGTGAGGCTTTGGACAGCTACATTGCAGAGGTACGCACACTGCGTGCTTGGTGTTTCTACAACCTCTATGAGATTTGGGGTGGCGCATTGCCTCTGAACACTCAGGTAGGTTCCGAGATTCCGGGTAGCGTATCGCAGGATTTCGACGAGGGTTGTAGGATTATCTACGACTTCCTTGTAGAGGAACTCGACCAGAGCTATGCGGCTCTTCCTCAGAACGAGGTTAACCGCATGAATCAGGCTATGAACCGTATGCTCAAGATGCGTCTTTTGCTCAACGCTAACGTCTTCATCGGCGAGGAGCGTTTCGCAGAGTGTGCTGAGCTTGCTCAGAGTATTCTCGATGGCACATACGGCACATATTCGATTGCCGATAACTACCGCGATATCTACGGCTACGACAACGTAAACTGCCCCGAGGTGGTATTCGCGTTTGCCAGCGACGTATCGCACTTGAACGTTGACTGGATTCGCACTGTTCCCTTCTTCCCCTCGAACACTACTTTGAACGATTTCTTCAACTGTACCGACGTTTCGAGTGGTTGGAACTGTACGATGCTGGCTCCTTCGTATGACAACTCTGCCAACATTATGGAGGGAGGCAAGCCCGTTTGCTTCCTCGATGCTCCCTACAACGACCGCTTGGGTTGCGTTTACGAGCGTTTCCAGATTGGCGATATTCGTCGTGCAAACTACACTTGCGATGAGCAAGGTATGCCTACCTCCGGTATGTTTGTTCAGGGTGCCATGAAGGCTAACTATGGTCAGGGCAATGTGCTGCTTGCCGACGCCGACCGCGATGGTCAGCCCCTGCACTATGTAGATCAGCTTGGTACGTTCCTCAACCTTGGTCGCAACCTCGAGCCTGTGATGTCGCCTCGCTGGGGCGAGACCAACTCGGGTGTTCGTCTGGTTAAGTATCCTATCTACACCGATGCATCGGGCATCAATTTCCGCGAGGCTGACGAGGTAGAGTTCCGTCTGGCAGAGGTTGTTTACACCTTGGCTGAGTGTAAGCTCCGCTTGGGCGATAGCAATAGTGCTAAGGAGCTTGTTAACAGTGTTAAGAAGCGTTACTTCAGTGACGCAGATTGGGCTAAGGCTCAGAACGAGTGGACCAGCCGTGGTCTGACCACTTTCGATCAGGATTGGATGCTCAACGAGTGGGGTCTGGAGTTCCTCAACGAGGGTCGCCGTCGTCGTACCGACCTGCGTCGTTTCGACCAGTTCACTCAGGGTCAGTGGTGGTTCTTCGGCGAGGCAACCGAGGATGGTATCAATTTGCCTGCTAAGCGCGATCGCAAGTATGAGTGGTTCCCGCTGCCTTCGTCGGCAATCAACGTGAATCCGGGTCTTGTTCAGAATCCCGACTATACGTTATAAACCTTAATGAGATAAGAGTATGAAAAAGATATTTTGGATGCTGTTTGCAGCTCTTTCGCTTGCATTTACAGCGTGCGATAACTCCGAAGAACTGGTATTCGAACATGAATATCCTATGTTTGAACTTCGCGAGGGAGCTATCCTGCTGGAGGTACTTATGCCCGCAGGTACGGCTCAGGACGACGAACTTTATATCGTCGGCGAATTTAACGGAGGCGAGGAGGCTGCCGTAAATAACCTTATGTGGCAGCTCGAGCCTTCGACCAACCAACACAAGTGGGGTATCTATCTCTATCCCGAAACCTTTGTCGGTGGCAAGAGCCTCGCTGACGGCTACTACTTCTACTCGAAGCAGGATGGCAAGGAGCGTACGGTGAAGAACGAGGATGCAATCCACTTCGAGAGTGCTAACCCGGGTGAGAGAGTTAACAACATCATGGTTTCGCGTTGGGAGAGCTACTTTTTGCAGGAGGGTCCCAAAATCCAGCACGATGGCTATGTTGTTTATGTTATCGACGAGACTTCGTGGGGTGGCGAGTTGGCTATGTATGCTTGGGGCGATGCTGAGGCATTTGGCGGCTGGCCCGGTATGCTGCCTACCGGTCAGGAGGTTGTAGCTGATGTTATATACACCTACTTCGACCTTGGCGAGGCTAACACCGGTCTTAACCTTAACCTCATCTTCAACAACAATGGTAACGGCTCGCAGCTTGCTGATTATAACGTAACCGTTAATCAGAACTTCTTCTTGCGACTGACCGACGATGGCGTAGAGCCTCTCGAGGGAGAGCCTCTGCCTGTGACCGACGGTAACGCTATCTTCTTTGACAATCAGACTGATTGGACAGAATTGGCACTCTACGTTTGGGGTGGTGCCATTGGTAACGATGGCCTTGGTGGCTGGCCCGGAATGTTGCCCACAGGTACTTGGGAGAAGAAGGGTGTGACCTATACTTACTTCGACCTTGGTGCTGCCAACATCGGTTTGGATGGCAACTTCATCCTAAACAACAATAATGGTGGTTCGCAGACTCCCGATATCTACCTTACTATGGATCAGCACCACTTCATCAGAGTAAATGCCGACTTCTCGTGGGTGGAAATCGACCCCGAGAACCCCGATGCTGCTCCCGAGAATCCCGAACCCGAGAATCCCACCGAGGGCGAGACTCACCGTATTTACGTTAAGAACGAGTCGGGTTGGAATCCGCTCTACCTTTACGCTTGGGGCGACCTTGAGCCTTTTGGCGCATGGCCCGGTCAGCAGCAGATTGGTACCGAGACTATCGACGGTGTTGAGTACACCTATTTCGAGGCTCCCGCTGAGGCTGATGGTAAGGCTCTGAACCTTATCTTCAACGATGGCGTCGGTGGCGAGGGCGGTCAGTTTGACGGTCCTGCCGTGACCATGAACAAGGATTTCTACTTCAACATCACTGCAACCTCATTCGAGGAGGTGGTTGTGGAGACTCCTGTTGAGGACTATGCTGTCTATGTAACCAACGCTTCGGCTTGGGATCCTTTCGGACTCTACTCGTGGGGTACCGGTGATGCATTTGGTAGCTGGCCCGGAACTATGAGTAACACCGTTGAGAGCGTAACCATTGGCGATGCACTCTACTACCGATTCCCCGTACCCGAGGAGTTCCACAACACCGAGCTTCACCTTATTTTCAACAATGGTGCAGGCGGCGAGGGAAATCAGTTTGACGCTATGACTATTACATTCACCAAGAGTGTCTATCTGAAACTTTTGGATGGAAGCTGCGAAGAGGTAACTATTGAATAATCGAAAAAATCTTCATCTTTTGTGGGTCGGAGTTATTGGCTCCGACCCAACAAAAGAAATTTTGGCTATCTTTACACTATGAAACTATTTCGAGCACAAACATTGGCACTTATCGGTGCTGCAATTATGGTAGCGAGCTGCACAAGCTGCTCAGATAACGATAAAACTTTGCCTGAACCCGGACCCGGGCCAAACTCTGGAACTACGACCTCTTCGGTAGTCCCCGAACTCGATGAGGTGGTAATGTATGAGGCTAACCCAAGACTCTTCGGCACAAGCAACTGTTTGAAGGGTGTCGAGGCTCGTCTTGACCAAATTAAAGCTCTCGGTACCAATGTATTGTGGTTGATGCCCATATATGAAGTGGGTGTTGAGAAGAGTTTTGGCTCACCCTACTGTATCAAAAACTACAAGGCCATAGAGCCTAAACTCGGTACGGTTGAGGACCTGAAGTCGCTGGTTAAACGCGCACACGAGTTAGAGATAGCCGTCATCCTCGATTGGGTTGCCAACCACACATCGTGGGACAGCAACTGGATAACAAACAAGGATTGGTACACTCAGGACGGTGCAGGCAACATCATCTCGCCAGCAGGTACGGGATGGAACGACGCTGCCGACCTGAACTATGATAATGCAGAGATGCGCCGAGCGATGATTGACGCCATGGAGTATTGGGTAAAGGTGGCAGATATCGATGGCTATCGCTGCGATGCTGCCGACTACGTACCTGCCGACTTTTGGGCCTCGGCAATAAGCCAGCTGCGCAAATCATTCCCCAAGAAAGAGCTGCTGATGCTCGCCGAGGGTGGCGAAGAGAGCAACTTTACTGCCGGATTCGACATGAACTATGCGTGGACCTATTACGATGAGCTGGAGGGAGTATTCAAGGGTAAGGGTGCCGACAACATCTACAAGACTCACGAGAGAGAGTACACCGTAATACCCAACGGCAAGGAGAAGTTGCGCTTCACGACCAACCACGACAAGACCGCCTACAACGGCACTCCCATACAGATTTACGGAGGTAAGCAGGGTTCGCTCTCGGCATTTGCCATAATGACGCTGATGGGTGGCTCACCCATGATTTACAGCAGTCAGGAGTGCGCTCAGGAAGGTGCTTTGGCTTTTGAGAAGTATTACAACTACGATTGGGATGCCGATGTGGAGTACACCGTAAAGCTCAAGCAGATTATCGACATCCGTAAAAACAATAAGATATTCATTGAGGGACGCAAGCAGGACCACTCGACAACCAATGCCGTTGTACTCTACCTGCTGAAATACCCTCAGGAGGCACTCTTGATTGCCAATGTGCGCAACTCCGAGCAGACCATTGCTCTTCCCGAAGTTGTAGTTGGCAAGGAGTTCAAGAATCTTATCTCGTCGGAGAGTAAAAACCTGCCCGAAGAGTTGACTTTGGGTGCTTATGAATATATGGTATGGGTAAAATAGTTACACTTCTGACATCGTTGCTGCTGCTTGTGGGCTGCACCAATGATGGAAAAATCACCTCGCCCGATGGCAGGTGTGAACTCAACTTTATGATGAGCGAAAATGGAGAGCCTACCTACTCGCTCAAATTCAATGGCGAGGAGCTTGTAGCTCCCTCGAGGCTCGGTATCAAAAGCTCGGAGTGGGATATGACATCCGGCTTAGAGCTTGTCGGCAGCAAAAAGTCGAGCCACCACGATAAGTGGCAGCCCGTATGGGGGCAGTTTGCCGAAATTGAGAACCACTACAACTCGCTGACTCTGACCCTCAAGGGTAAGGAGGGGCAGACCATGCTTGTTGAGATGCGTCTTTTCAACGACGGACTCGGCTTCAGATATACTCTCGAAGGCGAGGGCAAAGTTGCCATAACCGAGGAGAGAAGCGAGTTTAAGATGGGTGGCGACTATATGGCACACTGGATGGCGGGCAGCGATGACGATGCCGAATTCCGCTATATGCACACCCCCTTGAGCGGAATAACCCCCCAGACAACAAAAGCCTCAGCCGAAAGAGTCAGAGATTATATGGAGAGTGGTGTAACCACCCCATTGGCGATGAAGAGCGAGAGTGGCAACCACCTCTCCATCCACGAAGCTGCTCTTTGGGACTACCCCGGAATGGCACTGAGCTACGACAACGAGCAACGATGCTTCTGCTCCGCTCTCTCCGGCTCGAACGAGGTGAAATGTGAAGTTCAACTTCCGTTCTCCACTCCTTGGCGTACGATTATTGTCGGCGACCGTGCCGGTGCTTTGGTCGAATCGACACTCATTCTCAACCTCAACGACCCCTGCAAGATTGAGGATACCTCGTGGATTAAGCCCATGAAATATGTGGGCGTATGGTGGGAGATGCACCTGAAGAAATCGACTTGGGATATGGATGGCAATGCTCCCCACTGCGCAACTACCGAAAATGTTAAACGCTACATCGATTTTGCTGCCAAGAATGGCTTTGGTGGCGTGTTGGTCGAGGGATGGAACATTGGCTGGGGTGCAAAAGAGCGATTCGACTACACCAAACCCTACCCCGATTTCGACATAGAGGAACTGAGTCGCTACGCCGAGCAGAAGGGTGTGGAGCTGATTGGTCACCACGAGACCTATGCAAATGTTGACAACTACGATGCGCAGATGAGCGATGCCTATGCCTACTACGAGGGTTTGGGCATAAACAACGTCAAGACCGGTTATGTGGGCCGAATTTCGCAGCGCAACCACTACGACCAGCAGATGGTCAACCACTACAATCGCACTGTGGTCGAGGGTGCCGAGCATAAGCTCTGCATCGACATCCACGAGCCTATTCACTCGACAGGTATCTGCCGTACGTATCCCAACCTCATGAGTGCCGAGGGTATGCGTGGTCAGGAGTGGCAGGCGTGGAACTCGGGCAACTGCATCGACCATAACCCCACTCTGCCTTTCACGCGTAACGTAGCCGGAGCAATGGACTTCACTCCGGGCATTTTCGACCTGCGCTACCACCAGACAATCAACTCCAAGGCAGCAACCGCAGACGGCTCGGTCAACCCCGACTACGACTATAAGTACTACGTAAATTCGACCCTTGCCCACCAGCTGGCTCTCTACGTAGTATTTTACAGCCCTATACAAATGGCTGCCGACCTGCCTGAGAACTACGAGCTGTATGATGATGCGCTGCAATTTATCCGTGATGTTCCGGTCGATTGGGCTACAACCCGAGTTCTGGAGGCTGAGATTGGCGACTATGTGGTTACGGCTCGTCGCGATAAGCAGTCGAGCGATTGGTATGTGGGTGGCATTACCGACAACTCCGAGCGCGAGATTCAGCTCTCGCTCGACTTCCTCGAGGAGGGTCGCAACTATGAGGCTACGCTCTATTGTGATGGTGAAGGTGCCGGTTGGGAGAAGATTCCGACCGACTACACAATCCGAAAGATGGGGCTTACCAAAAACGATAAGATTGATATTCGTATGGCTTCGGGCGGTGGCTTTGCACTATCGCTGAAGGCTCTTTAGCCCGACACAAATAACGGGTGTTGAATAGGTCATTACCTCTTAGCTCACAGGTAAGTTAATAATTAGGATATTGTAAGGATTATCAAAAGTTATATTCAACACCCCAAGGGGCTGTCCAACTAAACACATTGGGCAGCCCTGCCTTTTTTTTTGTTAACGGAGGGATAGTTTTGAAAAATCACGGTTTGGCTTAAGTTTAGAGCCATAATTGCGTGTAACAGTCAGAGGCATAGTCTGTTTGAGGTTATTCCAAACCGTCAAGAACAACTCTAAATATTTGCATTTTTAATAAAAACAACATATATTTGCATTACCAAATGAAATAGGGTTTGACCAAAAAAGTACCGGATAAAGCAAACTCTGCCAAGTCGAAACACCACAAATATTACTACCACTTTTTTATGATTTATACCACAAATATCTGCGGCAAAAATGCCGCATATCATCATAACAAGCTGACCAGCAGCCTGTTGCGTGGTTATTGCGGAGAATTGTGGTGGTTGACTGCTGCCCGATAACAGATATAAGTTTCACACTCTGCACTCCTCGGGTGCGGAGTTTTTGGCTTTAATTTACAGATGGTTGTCGAGCTAAAATCAGGCTTGGAACTTCGGCTTCAAACGATGTCATGAGAAGGCAAAAAACTAAAACTTAAAGATAAAATTATGAAAAAATTACTCCTCAGTATTGCTATGGTGTTTATGGCTTTGAGTGCAATGGCACAGATGCCCTCGGTCATCGTAGAGACAGCCAAAGGAGAGGTTATCAACACCTCGACCCTTATCGACGGCAAGACCCCGATGATTCTCTCGTTCTGGGCTACCACCTGCAAACCTTGTATTCAGGAGCTTGATGCCATAAACGATGCTTACCCCGATTGGATTGAGATGGCAAACTTCCGCGTTGTGGCAGTATCGACCGACGACAGCCGTTTCACGTCGCAGGCTCGCGCACTTGCCGAAGGTCATGGCTGGAGCGACTTTACCACCCTCTACGACAAGAACCAGCAGCTGATGAGGGCTATGAATGTGACTCAAACCCCTCAGGTCTTTGTTTTTGACAAGAACGGAAAGATTGTCTATTCGCACACAGGCTACACCCAAGGCAACGAATTGGAGCTGATTGAAGCAATCCAGAAGCTCGAATAAACTTAGTCCGCAACCCAACCAATGAAGAGACTATTATTGACTGCCGTAGGGGCGATGCTCATTTGCGGTGTGATGGCTCAAGATGAGCCTCAGAAAGATATCTCGAAAGGCTACTTGACGGGTAGTTTCGAGAATAACACCATCTACTACGTTAACGACAGCCAGAGCAATGCCATCGCTCCGGAGGACCCGATAGGTTCGAATAACTACCTGAAGTTGGACTACTACAAGGGTAAATTCTCTGCCGGACTTCAGTTGGAGGCATATCTGCCCGTATTGTTGGGCTATCCCACAAATCTCAAGAAGGCTGCTCTGACCAACCTCTACGCAACGTGGGCAGATAAGGATTTTACCATCACCGCCGGTTCGTTCTACGACCAATTTGGCAGTGGTCTGCTGTTTCGTAGTTGGGAGGACCGCGCGCTGGGTATGAACAACGCCCTCTTCGGCGCACGCTTTACCTACCACTACAAGAACATTGTGGGAGTAAAGGCTCTGTGGGGTCTGCCCCGATTTGGTATGGAGTACTCCGACACCCAGGCTCGAGGTGTTGACTTGAGTCTTTCGCTTTCGAATCTTATGAAGAGCGACAAATTCTCGCTTTCTATCGAGGGTTCGTACCTTAACCGCTACGAGGAGATTGACGGCGATATGGAGGAGGTAGGTGCTAAGCCCGTATCACACGGCTACTCGGGTCGTCTTAATGCCGAATACAAAGGTTTCAGCATCAAAGGTGAGTGGGTAGAGACCGGCGAGCAGCATATTCAAAATCCCTTCTTCAGTGTCAACGACCAGCGTGTATGGCTCAAGAAGTATGGTAATGCCCAACTGCTGGAGGTGGGTTACAGCGGTCACGGCTTGGGTGTCAATATCTCGGGCAGACGCTTAGAGTGGATGGGCTCACAGATTGTGACGGGCAACAACTCCACGTCGAATCTGATGAACTACACACCTGCAATGTGTGCGCAATATACCTACATGCTCACCACACTGCACCCCTACACTTCCCAAACAGGATTGGCTCAGGCTCAGATTAGTGGCGAGATTGGCGGTCAGATTGACCTCTACTACAACTTCAAGCGCGGTACGGCTCTCGGTGGTAAGCGCGGCATGAAGCTCCACGCCAACTACTCGACCTACTACTCGCTCCACGAAGAGCGTACGGCAAAAGCCGGTAATATGCTTCTTAAGAGCGTAAACGTAGATTTGGAAAAGTGGATTACGCGCAAATTTAAGATGTACCTGCTCTACTGTTTCCAAGAGTGGAATCCCTCGTACGGCGAGAACAAATCGACTTGGCTCTCGAATGCCTTTGTGGCAGACCTGACCTACAAGTTCACTCCCAAGTTCTCGACCCGTATGGAGTTGCAGTATTTGACAACCTTTGAGGACCACCGCGACTGGATGGCTTTTCTGTTGGAGCTTAACTTTGCCCCCAAGTGGAGTATCTATGGTAGCGATATGTACAACCACGGCGATACAAAGGTTCACTACTACAATGCCGGCGTGAGCTTCACCCACTCGCGTACACGCATAGCACTGAGCTATGGTCGCAATCGCGCGGGTTATGTCTGCTCGGGAGGCGTGTGTCGCTCGATTCCCGCATACACGGGTGGTAACCTCCAGATTACCATTGCATTCTAACCTAAGCTGAGGACGGAGAGATAATTTAGAATAGAGAAGAAGATGAAAATTTTAAGATATATATCCGTAGCGATTCTCGCACTTGCCATAGCTGCGTGTCAAGGTCCTAACGACCCCTTTATCCTCACACCCGAGGATGAGAAGGAGGATAACGGCGGTGGCAATCAAGATGATAATCAGGACAACCAGCCTGAAGAGGGCTACATAATCTCGGTTGACAAAACCACAATCGAGGCAGATGGCAAAGATGTGGCAAACTTCACGGTCACCGATCCCGAGGGCAACAACCTTATGGAAGATTACCTGAGCAGCATCTACTTCAGAAACGTTAATACCGGTGAGCGTCTGCCTCGCAAAAGCACAGGCTTTACTTCTGTGATGGATGGCGAGTATGAGTTTGTGGCAACATACAAGGGCACGGAGACCTCGAATTCGGTGAAAATCACTGTACAGAATCGTCGCAACTACGAGACCTACAAGCAGCGTGTGGCTATCTATCAGCTTACGGGTACTTGGTGTACGTACTGTCCCTCGATGGTGGCAGGTCTTGATGGTCTGAGCGAGAAGTGGAAGCAACACTCGATTGTTATGGCTGCCCACGCAAGCAGTCAGAGTCAAACAGACCCCTTTGCCATCTCGGCAGGAAGTAGCGACTTGGGCTCTGTGATGCTCTCGGCATTCCGAGGTGAGGGCTACCCCAGCTGTGTATATGACCTTGTGGAGCTTAGCGGCGAGCGTGCATCATCGACCATAGAGTCGATATTGGAGAGCTACCTCATAAACTACCCCGCAACGTGTGGTGTGAAGATTTCATCGACCAAACGCGAGGTTATGGCGGGTGGAGAGAATTCGAAATCGACAATAACAATCGAGGCAGAGGTTACCTCCTCAACGGGTGGCACCTACGACTTGGGGTACATACTTCTGCTCGACAACCAGAGCTATTCGAGTGGCACATCTATCGACGGCATGTATCACGATATTATCTGTGCCTTCTCGAGCAATGTTATAGCAATGTCCGACCAGCGATTCACTCTGAGCAAGGGCGAGAGCAAGAGTAAGAGTTTCACAATCGAGGGCTTCCCTGCACAATATAGTGACAAAGACCTGCGAGTGGTGGTGTTTGCACTCAGCCAGAGGGATGGCAAGACCATCAACGACAACCTTGCGGTTTGCCAGATGGGTGGTAGCGCAGATTACGAATTAAACTAAGCTGAGAGATTATGAGAATTTTTAATACCCTTTCTTTTAGGTTGTGGATTGTTATGGCAACGGTGGCAATTATGACTGCCTGCCACGGATACGTTGACCCCGCAACACTTCCCAAGCCCGAACCTAAGCCAGAGAACCCGACCGACGGAAAGCTGACACTCGTAGCAGACAAGAGTAGCGTAGCAGAGGGTGAGGAGGTGACCTTCAGCGTCTATTTCGAGGGCGAGGAGGAGAATACCAACCCGGGTGGCGGTGAGCAGCCCGAGCAGACACTGCCCGTAGGTACTATGCACATCTACGCCAATAAGACTTCGCTCGATGCCAATGGTACAGACTATGTGGAGTTTCAGATTCTTTACGGTACCGAGGATGGGAATCTGGATATTAGCGAAGGTCCCACGACTCGTCTGATATACACCTACAACGGCACAGAGACAAAACTTGGCTATGGCGTCAATCGTTTCAGCACCACTACCCCCGGAACATATACCATCAAGGCTTCGGCATACAGAGGAGGCAACATCAACTCGGAAAACGAGATTACGATTATCGCCAACGACAGCAACACCACCGGCGAAAAATTCTATCACAAGCAGTTGGGTATGCAGTTCACCTCGATCGGATGTCAAAACTGCCCCGAGCTAAGTCGCGTGATTAAGGCCGTACAGGAGAATATCCCCGAAAGACTCGTTGCCGTATCGTTCCATGAGGACTTCAAGGTGTCGGACCCTATGACACTCGACATCTCGACAAAGTATCATAACCACTTGGGCGAGTCGGGCCTGCCCCGCTTCTTTATGAATATGCGCCCGGGTGATATAGGTGTCTATCAGAACAATATCGAGAAGGCAATCGATGAACATATCGAAAACTATCCGCCCACGTGCGGTGTGGCCATAGACAGCAAGTATGACGCATCGACTCGCTCGCTGAACATCAAGAGCCACATCACATCGACCACAGCTACCGCATATCGCTACGATGTGATGATTGTGGAGGATGGTATTGAGTATGAGCAGTTGGGCGTGAGTGGCATATACACACACAACAACGTGGTACGCCAAGTACTCTCGGGCAGCATTACCGGAGCGAGATTCAATCTGGGCGAGGCTCTCACACCGGGTCAGGAGCATACCGAAGAGCGAACTATAACCATCCCCGAGAGTTGGAATAGCGACAATCTGCGTGTGGTGGTAGTAGCTCTGACCTCACCCGATGGTGGCGAGAGCTACGTGGTTAACAACTGTAACGAATGTAAAGCGGGCGAGAATGTGGGCTACATCTACGAGGAGGCTGCAACTCTTGCAACCCGCAGCATAACTCTCTCCGAGGGAATTGATGTGACGAGCAGTGCGCAGATTCGTTGCACGACAACCGGCGAGACACTCACAACGAACAGCTTTACGGCTGATGCAGAGGGCAGCTACGACTTTATTGCTACCTACAACGGCGTGATATCGAACCGCGTAAGCATTAGTGTCGAGGCTCAGAAGCCCGACCAGCCCGTAAATCCCGGCACGGGCGAAGTGAAGAATTTTGTGCGTCACATTGCCGTTATGGAGTTTACCGGAGCATGGTGTACGTGGTGTCCCGATGGATACAGCCTGCTCAAGCTCGTACTTGAGACCTACGGCTATGAGGAGCGTGCGCACATAATAGCTCTGCACGACAACACCTCGGGCGACGACCCGATGGGTCTGCCCCTGACCAGCACCATCAACAACGACTTCGGTCCCATAAGTTTCCCTGGCTTTGTTATCGACCTGCGCGACGCTGGCGAGATAGGTAGCAACTCGGCAGGAATACGCAATGCTCTCAAACGCTCCGATGAGGAGTACCCTGCACACTGCGGTGTGGCATTGGAGAGCAGCTACAACAGCTCCTCGCGCACAGGCAAGCTCACAGCAAAGGTCTATTCCAACACCGAGGATACCTATCGCATAACACTCTTCATTCTCGAGGACAATATCATATCGCCCCAGAAGTCGGGTTCGGTGACTATCGACAATTATGCCCACAACCACGTAGTGCGCCAGATGCTCTCAAGCTCGTACAAGGGCGACAGAGTCGGCGAGCTGGGCGTAGGTCAGCAGACCGAAGTTGAGTATGATTACTCGATACCCGAGAGCTACAACGTAGATAACTGCTCGATTTGCGCATTGGTTATCGACAATAGCGGAACGGTTAACAATGTCAATATCTGCAAGGTGGTAAACGGCTCGGCAGACTACAACATAGCGGAGTAACAAAACAAGCAACTTAAAATAAACCAGATGAAAAAAATTTTCAAAACATTGTTTATGTCGGCAGTAGCTATGGTAGCTACAGCCGCTCTGTCGGTATCGTGTTCCGATGACCCCGATACTCCCGACACACCCCCTACGCCCCAGACCGGCGAGATTGAACTCTCAGTTGACAAGAGCGAGATTAAGGCTGATGGTCAGCAGGTTGCGACCTTCACCGTGACTCTTGATGTCGATGGCAAGAAGTCGGATGTAACCTCAAAGTCGGATATCTACTGTCTGACCACCGAGAAGGCTGTTGGCACAACATTCTCGACAACTGAGGCTCAGAGCTATGAGTTTATCGCCATGTATGGTGAGCTTACATCGAAGAGTGTTAAGGTTGAGGCTACAAAGGTTGACGGTCCAGACAATCCCGATGACCCCATCAAGGAGTTGCCCTACGTTGAGCCTGAGACCGACCACGCAAACGTTCCCACCCCCATTAAGTGGGAGATATACCACGCTAAGCCCGCCGACCCCACCGCAGGTGTCGAGATTGAGGTGACCGGCATTCAGAGCAAGAACTTCCAGTTCGTGTGTCGCCCGGGCGAGTTAGTTCAGTCCTATCGTCTTGACGTATTCCCCTTGTGTCGTCTCTACAACAGCCTTTTGGAGGGCTGCTTGGGTGGCGACGCTACCAAGAAGGCTGATTGGAGTGCGGTTGAGGATGCTATTCTGAGCTTTATTTTCAACTCTACCGGTTCGGGTGGCTATATTATGAGCCCCGCAACTCAGGGTGATGAGTATCTGGAGTATGAGTACGACTGGATGAATACCCAATACTCGCAGGCTAAGGTTGTTCCCCACAGCGAGTATGTGATTGTAGCCGTAGGTTGCTTCGACTCTGAGGGTGCTGATGCTGCCGAGATGACCATCTGCTACGTTCAGACTCCGGGCGAGGAGCTTATTGGCAACCCCCAAATCGAGATTTTCGCCGAGGTTGGCTACCGCTCGTTCATCGTTAGCAACTACCCCAACCGCGATTGTAGGTATATGTACTATTGGTGCAGCAACGAGTCGGACCTGATGCCCTACATCAACGGCTATGGCGAGAAGCAGTATATCGACTTTATGCGCCACACACTCTTCGACCCCATCTCGGCTGCCGAGCCTGAGGATGCTTACGGCGACGACCCCCGCAGCTACTACCAGAACTTCGGCCAGTTGGCTGACAGCTCGGTGCCTATTATGGCTACCGCTATCGCTCTCGACGAGAACGAGACCCCTGCCAAGAACTTCAACAGCAAGGTCTTCACCCTTAAGCCTATCCCCGAGTTGGAAGAGGGTAAGGCTACCCTTATGGTCGATACAGACCGCATATCGTCGCACCTGTTGTGGTTCGACTACGAGATTGACGCAAACGCTCACTCGATGCTCATTACCATTATGACCGAGGAGGAGGCTAAGGAATATGAGAATGCTGACGAGGAGACTCTCAAGGCCCTTGCACGTTCGATTAACGACAATGGTTGGGGTATCAACAACCGCAACTACTCGGTAGATACGGATGGCAACCCCAATGGTCAGAACTATAAGGGTTCTCAGTATTGGATGCAGGGTCCCACCGAGTCGGGTATCCTGAGAGCCGGCGAGACTTATGTCTTTGCATACATCGCACGTAACGCCGCTACCGAGCTTTCGACTCCTAAGTTCACCGAGCCTTTCACCATGGATCAGGAGATTAAGGATAGCCCCGAGAGCTGTAAGTCGAATGCAAAGCTTGTTCTCTCGTCTAACGACCGTCAGAAGCTCTACTTCAACTTCGAGAACGACGATATCGAGAATACTGCAGCTATCTACTTCCAGTATATCGAGCCTGTTTACGACGAGGATGCAGGTCAGCCTTCGCGTGATGCATCGCGCGAGACCTTCTTGCAGTGGTTGGTTTACGACCAATTTACCAACTATTGGGCATGCGAACCCGAGGTTGGTTTCGGCACCTATACAGCTATTATGGACCCCGGCACCAAGTTCGTCTATGCTTATGTTGTTGAGGACTGGAATGGTGTTCTTAGCGAGGTACAGTTTGCTGAGGCTGAGACTCTTAGCGCAGCAGGCGGTGCTAACCCCGCAGTCGAGGTTCACAGCACAATCGAGGAGGGCGTATGCTACGTTACTTTCAGCTGCAACAACGACAGCGAGCGTATGAAGTATATGACTGCAGACAGCTCGACCACAGCTCTTGCCCTGAAGTATCTGGGCGACGAGGACGAGTTCACTGCTGAGGATTTCTATCGCCAGTGGAAGCTCTACGTTGCTGAGTATGGTCTTTCGACCTCGAGTACCAGCACCTCGAATGCTATGGCTATGCCCGGCACCAGCTCGAACCCCTACGTAGCTCTCGCAATCTCGTATGGTCGCGACGCTAACGGTCAGGAGGTTATGAGCGACCTTGCATACGTTATCTACGATGGTGGCGATAAGGTCAAGAGCCTTGTTGACTACTATCCCTCGTACACCGGTCTGTCGGCAGGCGTTCCCGTACCCTATGCCTTGAGCGAGGCTTACCTCTTCGAACAGGAGAGCGGTCTGAAGCACGCATCCGAGATGAAGATGGCTAAGCGCAATGTGCAGATAGCTGATATTGTTGAGCAGGAGAGTGCCGTACGCTACATCTGGCTCGATATGCAGGGTCTGGGTCGTCATCCCCACTCGCAGGTAAGATAACATGGATAAGGTGGGGTTGTCCTTGTGGCAATCCCACCCCTATACAACTTGAAGATTTCTACCAATTAACTCAATATTAACTAAAAACAATTACACTATGAAGAGATTCTTCACCAGCCTTAGGGCTATGGTAGGTACCGTTGTTATGGTATCTATGTTGGGTAGTGTTTCGCTCGCAACTTCGTGTTCAGACGAGTACGACGATACCGCTATCAAGGGTCAGATCCAGCAGATTCAGGATGATCTTGCTTCGCTGACTCAGCGCGTTGCTAACCTCGAGAAGCAGCTCGGCGACGAGGTAGCAGCTCTGACCGCACTCATCAATGGCAAGACCGTTGTTGAGAGCGCAGTTCAGGATGGTGACAACTGGAAGATTAAGCTTTCGGATGGCACCGAGTTTACCGTTTATGGCGAGTGCGACCACGAGAGCAACCTCACCGACACCGACACCTTCATCTCGGTTCAGAAGGATACCGACGATGTTTACTACTGGGCAGTATTCAACAAGGATGGCTTTGTTGAGTTCCTGTTGGTTGATGGTCAGAAGGTTCCCGTTTACTCGGAGAGCGACTGCGAGCCCGTTGACTTCAAGATGGAGGTTAACGAGGAGGGTTACATCAAGTTCTCGATCAATGGTGGCACCACTTGGACCACTACTACCGTTAAGGCTGCTACTGCTTGCGAGTGCAAGGGTTGCGTATTCTCGGGCGTAAAGGTTAACGAGGATGGTACCGTTACCTTCACTATGGCTGATGGTTCTGCTTTCAACGTAGCTATCGCTGAGCTTATCGACTTCGGTGTACGTTCGGCAGTTTATGTTAAGGCTGAGGAGGTTAAGGCTGTTGCCCTGACCGTAAACGAGGCTGTTGAGTCGATCGAGGTTATGAACCAGCCAATGGGTTGGAGCGCATCGGTTGAGGGCAGCACTCTCTACATCAATGGTCCCTCGAAGGAGCGTTTGGCTGCCGGCGTAGCTGACAAGAGTGGCGTTATTTCGCTCCACGTTAACACCGCTGCCGGTGCTTGCAAGGTAGCAAAGCTCAACGTAACTCTCGCAGAGCTTACTTTGGAGGTTGACAAGGAGGGTAACATTACCATCACCAACACTATGACCGCAACCTACACCACCACCGATTGGGAAACCTATGAGGAGGTAGAGGTTACCGATTTCGTTAACTACTTTATCGGTGTTACTTACAAGGATCAGCTCACCGGTGATATGGTTGCCGATCTTCAGAGCTACTACATTGATTGGTATGGAGCTTACAACAACCGTCTCGTATATTACATTGACTACACTCCCGCTGTTTATGAGGATGGTGTAACCGAGGTTGATGTTCTCAAGACCAATGTTAAGGAGTGGGTTGAGACCTTCTCTTATGGCTATGGTGAGTATGAGGGTCAATCGTTCGTAATCGTTGCTTATCCTCTGGATATGGAGAACAACGGTAAGGACCTCTATGAGGAGTATGTTGTGGCTGAGTTCAATCAGGTTGTTGCAACGATGACCGAGGTTGAGGGTTCGGCTAAGTATAACGACATCGCATTTGATGTAGTATTCAAGGGCGCTGTTGAGTATCAGATTGCTATTGCGTCGGTTGAGGATATTGATGAAAGTGCTGCTTGGGTAGGTAGTGTTGCTGAATACTACGAGCAGTCCCTCTACTACTGGGCTGAGTATAACAGCGACTTTGGCGCACAGGTTATCAAGGGTGACCTCGTTCAGGAGGGTATTAAGATTTCGGAGCTTATGACTCTGAACGAAAACTACTGGAACAACAGCCTCAAGGCTAACACCGAGTATGAGATTGCTATTCTTCCCGTTGAGGAGGGTCGCGAGAAAAACACTTACACTTACGACGACATCGTAACCTTGCGTTTCACCACCGGTGATGTAACTGCTGCGGCAACTCCCGCTGAGGTTGATTTCTCGTATGTTTCTGACTTTAACTCGATTACCGCAACCATCAACTTCTCTGAGGATATCACTGCTGTTTACTACGATTGGAGCCAGACTAAGATTGAGGATGCCGACATCCCCACCAAGGCTATTGCTCTTATAAATGGCTACTACAAGGTTACCGATTTCTCGGCGGGTTACACCTTTACCCACAAGAAGAATTACCTTTCGCAGGGTGCTACTTGGTACTTCCTCACCGTATTGGTTAATGCTGATGGCGAGTACACCTTCGTTCAGAACGAGGCTAAGACTATGACTATGACCGTTAACCCCGACTATACCTTGTCGCTTGGTGATTACAGCTTCCAGAATGGCGAGTTCGTTGTAAACGTTAACGGTCTCGAGGGTGCTGAGGTTAGCCAGTATCGCTACTATATGGTATATGTTGGCTACTGGAGCCTTAAGGATAACGACACTATCTCTGGTGAGATTGCTACAAGCTCCGACTCGAGCTATCGCAGCATTACCGGCGAGGAGGTTACCAATCCTCTCCACATCAATAAGGCTATTTCGTCGTACAGCTACAACGACATTAAGGCTGGTGTAACCTATAAGTTCGCTTTGGTTGCTATCTTTGCTGATGGCTCGGTTTCGAACACTGTAATCGTTGACGAGGTAACCTACGAGTTGGCTGTTATTAAGAATACCGACGAGCGTTGGGCTGCAACTAAGCCTACCTTCAAACTTGTTGACGCTAGTGCCTACCAATATGGTGGCTATGATATCTACTTCGATTTCGAGAACGTTCAGGAGGGTGTAACCGTTTATAGCCGCGCAATCGACGACGAGACCATCGCAAACTTTCCTACGAGAGCAAACAAGATTTCGCACATTCTTGACTATCCCGCAGATTATCGTAACGATGAGTACTATCCTTTCGTAGGCTACTATGTATATGGCTACCAGAGCACTTCTAACATCTACTACTGCTGGACTGATGCTGAGGGTAACTTCTATGAGGCAACTATGGAGACTGTTACCGTTGAGTAACGCTATCTCTTTTGAGGATTTAATCCTTTAGTTTTTGGGAGATTGCCTGATGATTTGGGCAATCTCCCATTTTTTTGTACCTTTGGCTTTAAGATGAGAGTAGTTGTGGCGATAGACTCGATGAAAGGGTCGGTAAGTTCGCGCCAAGCGGCAGATGCCTTTGCGCGCGGGTTTTGTCGTGTCGTACCCCAAAGTAGCATTACAAAACTCACACTTGCCGATGGCGGCGAGGGTACTGCCGATGCCTTTGTCGATGCAGCAGGGGGCGACATGCACCAAATAGAAAGCTACGATGCGCTGATGCGTCCCATAATTGCCAACTATTCAACAATCGATGACCGGAGGTGTGCCATAATCGACGTGGCAGCCGCAAGCGGCATAACCCTCATTACCCCTGCCGAGCGCAATGCCCTCAGAGCCACAAGCTACGGTACGGGGCTACTGATTGCCGATGCCCTGAAGAGGGGTTGCCGCAGGATTATAGTGGGAGCTGGTGGCAGTGCCACAAGCGATTGCGGAGTGGGTCTGCTCTTTGCCTTAGGATTCCGATTTTTCGACAGCTCGGGCAGGGAGCTTGACGGGCGAAGAGGAGGCGAGATTTTGGCTCAAATAGCAGAGATTGAAACCAAAGAGGTGATTGCCGAATTGGCTGGTGTCGAGTTTACCGTAGCATCGGATGTTGATGCGCCACTCTACGGAGAGAGGGGTGCTGCCATGGTTTTCTCGCCACAGAAGGGTGCAGAGAGCAATGAGGTGGAGTGGCTCGATAGGGGTATGAGGCTTTTTTCGGAGGTTGTTGCACAAAAGGTAGGCAGCGACCTCTCGCAAGTGGCAGGTGCAGGCTCAGCCGGCGGCATAGGCTTTGCCCTGACAGCCCTACTCGGAGCAAAAATAGAGTCGGGAGCAAAGTTGCTACTGCTCTACGCACGGTTTGAATCGCTGATTAAGGATTGTGACCTTGTGGTGACGGGTGAGGGGCATATCGACCATCAGACACTGATGGGCAAGGCTCCGATGGTGATACTGCAACAGGCACGAGTACATGGTGTGCCGGTAGTGGCAATAGGTGGTGGCGTGACCCTCTCCGAGGAGCTTTCAAAGTGTGGGTTCGACCTCATATTACCCATAGCCGACGCCGACTCGGCACCCTTGGAGCAGAGGATGCTTCCCGAGGTGGCTTTGCGAAATATAGAGCTGTGTGCCGAGCAGATAGCCCGACACTACTCGAAATAAGGCTACTCGATATACTCCAAAGTGATGGTCTGACCTCGCTCCGCCATATCGTAGACTGTAGCCAGATTGTCGATATATGCCGTATAGACCCTATCGGTAAGGATATAGTCAAGCTCCAACTCGTCATCGACCCAGTCAAATTCGTACTCACCGCGCAAATTCAACTTATAGTGTCCGTCGGAAGTGATATTCATAGAGCCTATGCGCACGCCCGTAGAGCGTAGTGCGAAGCTCACAAAAGCATCCTTAGGCACATCGCGATAGGTAGATTGGTCGAGGTATTGTATATTTCCCTCGATAAGGCTATTACTTACTTCGAATATCTTATCGTAGAAAATAACCTTCTGGTTGTTTGACGAGAGTTTAATCTCGCCGGCACTCGTAATACCCGTAGTGATAAAGGGCAGTCGCTTACGCTCGCCCGTCTGGTCGGCTCCCGTAGTGTCGATATACTTCACACCCTCACCCGAACCGAACGTACGCTCCACTTCGCGCGAAGAGTCAACATAGTAGATAAACCTGCCCTTGACATCAGGCGAAGCCACAAGCTTCGAGGAGTTGAGATTACACTCGGCAAGGCGGCTCTTATCGATACGCAACATCGGAGCGTCGATATATATCTCGAAAGGTACGCCAAAGGGGTCGGGCGAGCCTCCGTCAGAACCGACAAAGCTCGTCACATCGAACATTATATCTATCTGCTGCTCAGGCTCATAGGTCCAACTTACCTCATCCACAGGCTCGGCATCGACCTGACCTTCGCCCCATGTACCTTGAGGCTCGCCACCCGAAGCACTAATCTGAGCCGCAAAGCGGAAAGGTCGATAGTTCTCGAGTTCGAAGATGAAAGCTCGGTAGGTGTTGCCATCATACTCGGCACCCGCGTTCGCGGGTATTCCCGAGGGGCTACCAACCTTATTCGATGCTACACGCACCACATCGGCGCTATTAGAGCTATTGGTCTTGAGGTAGAGGTGGTAGTGGCCTGTACCATATTCCGATACTACATTCGTGGGCTTGAAGATGAACATTCTGCCATTGGAACTCTGTTGCCAATAGGCATCATCGACGGGATAGAAATCGATGCCCAACGGCTGGTCGGCAGGAAGCGAGAACATAGCTCTGTCGGCAGCTGTCTGGAGTGTATCGAGCGTACGCGAATAGAGTATAAATTCATCGTTCGGCTCGGCATCTATCGCTACCGAATTGCTACCCTCACCCGCCGAGACATCCTCCAACCTCACATCGAGCAATACGGGAGCGTTAATCTTGCGTGGAACCAACTTGTAATAGACACCCTCACCATCGCCGGTGGTGGTGTAGTGACTCAGGTCATAGACTCTGATGGCGTTGTGGTGACCGGCATAGACAAACTCCTTGGTGATGGTCTCGAAGTACTCTGCCTCGATGGTTATCGAGTCGGTCTCACCCTCGTCGTGTTGCAGAATGTTGTGCATATAGATACGATGCGAGCCGGGGGCAGTAACCGTATAGGCGTACTTATAGCCAAGTCCGTTATCGATACCAAAATAGCCCTCCTCGCCCTCGACAAGAATCGGCAACACCATACCCGAATCGGCTCTCACGTCGAGCGAGTTGACCGAAATAAGTACCGTGAACGGAAAGCGCGGGAAACTCTCGGGAATGGTGAACTTCATAGTCGCAAACTCGCCCACATTACCACCATAAATCTGGGTCGCAACCCAACAGGGTGTAAACTTATGGGTCTTAATCATGATAATCTCGACATTGCGTTGCAGACGACCACTCTTGATAAGCAACTTTCCGCTCTGCTGAACCGGATCGCTCATATCGAGAATCTGGACCGTAATTCGCCCCTCGCCCGTTGCGGGGTCGAAAGTGTGGTTGAAGGTGTGGGCTGCCACATTATTACCCTCCAACCAACTCACCTGAGCCATATCTTCAGCGGTAAGTTGTCCCCCGCTGCGCGAGATGTTATAGACCACGGTGTATGCCGTACCCTCCTGACTATCGTCAAGCACAATGCTCGTCTCTTCGACCGAGAGGGTGTAGTCGCCATCCGAAATCTTGTTGACCCAATCGTCAACTGCAACCCACACATTATTGCTCGCTGGAGCCGAGAGTGCCGCCTCGAAGCTCTTTTGACCAAAGGAGAGCGCACCCGAGAGGTTGATGATGTAGTGATGGTTGCGACGTATCATCAGCTGCTCGCCATCCTCGTCAACAATCATCACGCGGTAGTACAAATCCTCGCTCTGGTCGGGCTTATGGCCACGAATAATGACACTCACCGGATTATCGTAACTATTTTCGTGTTCGAAAACATAATCTTCCGACTTGGTATTCACGTCGGTAATATCAGACATCATCGCCCTGTTCTCGGGCAGAGTGACAAACATCTCATCACCGGGCCACTCAAATTCGGTCCCCGGAGTAGGGAAACGATAGGTGGGATGGTAGGGAGCAGTGGTGCCAAAGGCGTGGATGTTGGTGGCTACAAATCCTGTAACCACAAAGTCGGAGGTTTGCCAATTGGCTATCGATATCTTCGCCTGATTGCGGATAAGTTTGATTCCTTCACCCCCGTTTTCTGCCTTTAATTGCTCTTGGATTGTACCCTCGCCGTCGCGCACAAAACGACTCCAATAGATAATCATACCCGAAGCTCCCACCATCTCGGAGTGGATATCATCCTCCGAACGATTGACAAACTGCTCAGAGGAGTAGAGGTTGGGGTTTTGGTTGGCTACGAAGTGGATGATACGGGTATCCTCGGGAATCACCGCACGATAAGTTCCCGAGAGCGAAGGCACCTGCACGACAGGGTTAATTTCGGCGTGCGAGATGGTGATGAAGAGTCCGAAGTCGTTAAAACAGAAGAGCGAGAGATTCTGAACATCGACACCATCGGGGTCAACGGCACGCACATCCTGAGAGCTGAAGTGCGGAGCCTGAGCCTCGAAGAAAACCTCGACATACCCCTCGGGGATATGGTCGGGAACAGGGGCAGATGGCAACTCGTCACTCCTGCACGAAAAGAGCAGAGCGGTAATTGCTATCAAAATAAGATATCTTATGGTGTAGGCTCTCATCTTGTGTTGTGGTTTGGGGTTAATACTCGTCGCGCACACAGCGTATTGCCACATCGCTCTTGCTCGCTTGACTCTCACTCTCGCCGTCGCTATTCTTGGGGTTGAATACCGGACCGCTCGCACTCATGTAGTAGGAGCCGTTAAGCAGATAGTCTATGGCATCGGCATCCTGATTCTCGGTACCCTGAAGACTGATGATAATCTCAATCTCTGCCTTGGTGGGCAGTCGCCAGTTGTCATATACGATGATGTTGTTGCGATTCTTGGCATCATCCACATCGTCAACCTCGACATAATTCTTGCAGTGGTCGGCAAAGACTGCCAACTTCTCGTCGTTATCCAGATTAGACAGACCGCCGGAGGTGGAATAGACCGCACCAAGTCTCGAAGCTATAACAAACGATGGCGAAACCAGACGCGAGTTATCCTCGCCCGAGTCGGTGACTCCATTCTCGTCAAGGCGCGGACGAGCCAAAATATATTGGTCGAAGGTGGCAGTCATCCTCACATGGTAGTTTCTGACGTTGGTCGAACTCTCGCAGGATAACGAAGAAACCTGCGAAGAGGTATAGTAGTAGAAGAGACTCTGGTAGTTGCTTCCACTACCCGAACCTCTGTATTTCGAAGAGAAAAAGCCACGGCTCGAACCCGCATTACGGTTATAGGTATAGGTTATCTTTCCGTCAGAGGAGACGCTCCTAACGGCAATGGTTGATATGCGGTCGCCCTGATAGATGTAGGTGGTGGGCAAGTCGCCACTCGTACGGTTACTATTACAGTAGGTGAAGGTATGACCCTCGCCCGAGCGATAGTAGAAGTCGTCACGATAGGAGTACCACGGCAGCTGATTGGTGATATATATCAGCGGGTGCTGCTTGACATAAATATACTCCTGCTGACCGGTCTGGTTGGTAACAAGCAGCGTAAAGTAGCGAATAGTGTTATTGGTAGGCACATCGCTGCGGACGGTTATGTTACCCTGAATAGAGCCTGAGTCGGTCGAGCCTTCTACGTCGTATGCCGACGAGGAGATATTGACCTGTCTGCCATACTTATCGATGTAGTAGCACTCGGTGACAGTTATATCGACCGGCGAGGAGGAGGAGAAGTAGAGCGACTGGCTGTCAATATCGGTATTGAAGATGTTAAGCTCCTCACGATTGACCATCAGATACTCTGGGGTTGCTCCGCCTCCGACATCGATATTTCGCTCCGTCCACTCGAATACCGAGTAGTTGAGTTCATCGATTACCACAGGCTCGGAGATATCTTCTGCTCCCGGAGCGTTGATATGCACCTGCACCTGATAGTAGTGGTTGCGCTCGAAAGTAAAGTTGCGGCTTAGAGGTATCTGATAGTAGTTGACGGGGAATGTATTCCGGATGGGGTTGCCATCACCATCCTCCGAGAGATAGGTGACGGGAATATCGACCAGTAGGTTGGTTGCATAGCGGAACGACTCGTTAGTGGTCCACGAGTGGCTATAAACATAGCCCTCGACACTTATAGAGGTCACATTACCCTCGGCATCAGTGATGAAGTTAAAGAGCGAAGTGTTTGCCTCGTTGGTGGTCATCAAATCGTCAACTCGCTCGACAACATCGTCATAATCATCCACAACCTTGCTAAGTATGGGAAGGTTGCGCAGGTAGTAACCCGGAGTTGCATCCTCGATACCATCCTCGAAGATAATCGATGAACCGGGGATGATGTTGACCACAAACTTGGCTGCCGCACGTCTTAGACGCACATTTAGCTCTACAATCTCTTCGTCTGAAGAGCCATTTATTACGACTACACTCGAGGGGGCTATCGGTTCGCTGTTGCCCCTATATGCAACGCCGTCCATTAGGAACAGCGATGGCGAATGTTGCAGACCCAAGCCCGTGAGGTGTATATTTTCATCTCGCTGAGTCAGACTCTCAAGCTCCTGCAAATTGGCAACAGCATCGGAGCTGAAACCCTCGGCGGGCAACTCGCTGTTGCCTATTACGTAGAACCAATACTTGCCACCCTCGACAAACAGTTGCTTTGGGTCACAACCCAATCTCACACTACCCTCGGGCGAGGATGTGTAGAATCGCTCGTTATAGATATTGAGTCTGTTTTGCTTGCTGGAGGCATCGCTAAAGATAACAACGTCGATATGGTCGAGTGCGCTCTCACGCTCGTTGTCTGGTATATCCACACGGGTAACGGCAAGGCTCGCCCCCTGAAGATTAAGCACCACACCGCCTCTGTCCGACTCCTTGTCGGGCAGTGTTACCGGATCGAATATGCAACCCACAAGCAATGGGAGCAATATCATCACTACGATATGGTAAGCTAATCTCTTCACTCTTTGAGCTTAATTTACAATTTGTTGTATATAAACAAGGCGAGGTTCGTTACCACTATTGGGCCAGATAATATGGTCAACCTCGCCATTGATTAGCAGATATCTGGTACCTCCCATCATCCAATCCTGAGTGTAGGTTATACCGAAGCTAACCAACTCTTCGTAGTCGGGGGTTGTGGGTATAACCTTGATATTGTACCACCCCGAATAGGCTTCCAACAGTTCGCCACTTGCAATATTGTCTGCCACATTTGGTTCGGAGGAGTAAACCAACTGCAACGCTCCATCGGTCTGCTCCTTATAGACCCTCACGTGACACATATTCGAACCCTCGCGTATGGTGGGCAGCCACAGCTGCGACTCGGGAGCAAGAATCTGGAACCAACAGGAGAATGCTCCCACCTCGGTTCGTATCTGCTCCTTGGTGTTGGGTGCCGAGTAGTACATTTGCGGTTGCTCGGGATAGATGTCGTTAGAGGAGTCGCCATCACGCGAAGCATTGTCGGGCAGCACCGGATTGTGGTAGGTGGGATAGTCGAAATGTTGATTCCACTCTCCGCCATCAGCCTCAGTCCAATCGGCAACCTCGTAGTTAAGCACAAGCCCCGACCGCTTAACATCGGTTATGTTGAAGCGATAGATGGTGTTGCGCACAATATTATAGCTCTCACTCGTAGGCACTCCGTTGTTGTATGAGCAGAATTGGAGCGCATCATCAAACTCCAACTGTTGAATACTACCCTCCTCGCCATAGCTTAGCACCACCGAGAGTTTAGCCTCATACTCCGCAAAGAGACTATTGTCATACTCGGGCAGATACATTACGAACTTCTTGCCCTCGGTATGCTCCGAAAGATAATGGTTACCACTATGCAACGAACGGTAGGCTCTCAAAGAGAGCGTGCGGTCAATCTGGAGAGTCGATTCGACACCATCCCACCCCTCGGGCAGACAGTAGCCCATACGATTGTGGTGGTTGATATTCACCTGCTCGATATGGCAGAGCGGGTTATCTGTCACCACCTCAATCTTTGCCACCGAGCGGAGAAGCCAGATGATACCAATATCTTGGTTGCCTGTGGCTATAAGTTCGCTCAAATCGACCTGACTCACACCCCACATAGGTATTGCTCCCGTCTGGAGATTAACCTCCTCGAAGTCGAATACAATCTCGGAATCTATACCCTCGGGGCTATTGGCAAATACCATAAACTTATATTCGGGACTCTCGCCGGCAGAGAGGCTCGAGATGTGGTCGAGCAAGGCGGTTGGCACTCGTCCCATAAATTGGTACTGCGCAGTCTCGCCACTAATCTGCCACCACACAAGCTCCTCGATAAATCCCAGATGCTCGTTGTCGGAGCTATAAATGGCCGCTCTCAGTGCGCCGGGCAGGATTCTATTCTCGAAACTGTCGCCAATTTCGTCGGTAGGCTCCAAATCGCCCCACGCGCCTCGGCTTTCAGACGGGGTGTTGACCTCGACACGGAACATAATGTTGCCCGTCTGCAATGGCTCGGCAACCAGACACTCGCCCCTATCGAATATGCACGAAGAGAAGAGTATGCCCAGCAGCATCACAGCTATATGTCGAAGCACTCTATACACCTTTAACTCTCTTAGTTTATTTCACCCTCGTTAATAACAACTCTCCACGAGTTGATAATCACACTTGCACTCAGCCACTCGCCATCCTCGTCGAGGAAGAAGGTCATACTATACTCATCCTGACGATCCAGATACTCCTGATTGCTCATCTGAGCGTTATAGTTACCCTTGACCAGCAAAGCATAGTCTGCCACAGGTATCTGCAACACCTTCTCGCCACTCTCGCGATTATAGACCGTAAGTATGGGGCTGGCAGAGTCAACCATACGGCCTATGGTAAACTCGGCAAGAGCAACACCCACCTGAGTTGTGGCACGTTGCAGCTCCTCGACACCCGCATAGCCGGTCTGAAGACTCCACGGATGGTAGGTCAAAGGCTCGTCGTCGAGCAGCGAGCAATCCCAATCCATCAGTCCATTAGAGTCGGTAATCTCGAATCTGAACCTATCGACATCAACATCCTCACCTGAGAGTTGCTGCAAGACTACTCTCACGACGTTGGTACACTTCATAAGCGATATGGTCTCGGTATATGTTCCGGGAATATCGCTATACTCAAGATGGAGCGAACCATGGAAGAGTGGCAACAAATCTTTCTCGACAAAGGCATTGCCCGACTCATCATATTGGCGATTCATCCTCACCTGAAGCTCCTCGATGCGTGTCTTGCCCTCTGTGACTTGGGCAAGCAAATCGAAGGACTCTTCCTGCATGAGTCCACACCACGCCACAAGGTCGTAGCTCCCCGAAGGCAACTCTAACTCAATCTCGAAATCGCCCGACACAAGGGCTGCCTGATCCAAGGACTCGACCACCTCGACAAGCACACCCTCGCTATCAAAGACAAAGAGTCTGACCGAGTTTACCTCGCGCACAAACGCATCGGCAAACTTCATATTATAGTCATATTTGAAGCGTATGCGGTAATAGACACCGCAATCGCCTTCCGAATCGAAGATGATACTGTTGTTGCACGATATGGTCGAGAAAACCACAACCACAGCTGTCAGCAGCATCATCCACAGTCCACTTATGCTCCGAGGTTTCATATCGTTAGGTCGTTTTACTCTATAATTGGCGACACTTCGGCGTGTCGGTTATTTTCACTTTTGGTTGAGCATGTCCAACAAGTTTTATCGGCACGCTCTTTTTGTCAGAAGTTGTATAACATGAGGGATTTCAAGACTCGCGAAGCTCCAAAAGCGGAGTTTACCCCAACGTAAATGAGCATTTTGAGGGCGAGCATAAGGTTGCGATTAAGCCATAGGCAGAGGGTGTTTACTCGCTATGCTATGGCGAAGCAACCAAAAGAAACTTAACT
>CAZFQU010000011.1:0-34542 GCA_964521245.1 uncultured Alistipes sp.
TTAGTTTTCAACTTCCTTTTTTATTTTTTTCGAAATTATTTAGGACAATATTGGGTTTCACCATAAGAAAAAGGGGCTGACTAAAAGATAACTTAGCCAGCCCTTGACACTCAGAGAGTGAACAAAACCTATTTCAAAGTCGAGCCATAGGTTTCATACTCCGCAGCCTTAACAAACGTTCCGTTAGTCTTATCTACGGTCGTAAGAGGAGATTCAGCAGCCTTCGTAATGGTCTTGTTTCCGCCCTCGGGATAGATTGCCCAATCACTACCGTAGTAGAAGAGTTTCCAACCTGCCGTACCGTAGCAGACATTCTCCGTTGCCGACAGCTCCCACGAAGGCCACTCGGTGTACTGGTGATATACTCTCACAATCGAGGGGTACTTCGTGGTTTCGCTACTATAAAAGATATTATTCTTCACCTGAAGCGAAGCATACTTACCAATAGCGAAATAGGAGCAACCCGTAGAGGTACCGAACGAGATAAAATCAGCCATGGTGTTGTTATTGAACTTGATATGGCAATTTTCGAGCGAACCGCTGAGCGAAGATTGATTTGCCGCATTACTCTGCTGGAAGATTGTGCTGGCAGTCAGAGTCGAATTCTTAGCGTAGAAGATATTATTCTCGAAAGTCATCGACTTAAAGTTGCTCAGACCTGCATCTACCTGCGAGATGATGAAGGTGTGAGTATTATCAGTTCCATCGTATCTAATCTTACAGTTGCGGAATACCATATCGCCGATATAAGAATCCGCATCAGCATTATAGAAGGTGATTAAAATCTTATTGTAGTTAATCTCGCAATCCTCAAATACCAACTCGCTGACACCACCCTGCTGAGTAGCAGAACCGCAATTAAAGACATAGTTGGTAATAGAGGAGGCATCAATCTTAAGATTCTTGAATATAACCTTGCCCTCACGATTTCTCAGTGCAGAATACTTCTCCATCTTGTAGGTGGTCTTTCTGTCGGCATAGCGACCGATAAGCACCAAATCCTTGGTCAAAGCCTGCGACGAGGTTTGTGTAAAATCAAAGCTATCGCTCTCATCCTCAAGGAATATCACACCTCCCTCGCTGGGTGCAACAACCATATTCTCGGTAGCATCGGCCGCCAAGGTCTTAACCACAGCACCCTCGCTCTGGGAGCTATACACAACACCGTTAATCTCGACGCCTGCCACATAGTAGTCGTTTACATCAAGACGCTTGGTGGTGCGACCTTCGGCACTTGCCACCTCACTATAAACCGTACCCTTGGCAGCAATAGCATAGAGAGTATATTGGGTATCCTCCTTAAGACCATCGACCACAATCTCGCTCGAGGTGGTACTCTTGCCCGATGCTGCAATAGTGTTTGCCTCGGGAGCCGACTCCTCCGAACTCTTGCACAGCCACATCACGCCATCGGCATCTTCGCTAACCTCCACATTGAATGTAAGAGTAGTCTCGGTAGCCTTCTCAGCAACCGAAGTGAGCGAGACGATACTGGGAGGAGTAACGACGATATCGCCCTCGACCTCTACCTGAATCTTAGCTATGGTTGCAAAGTTACCCGAAATGGCGAGGATTGCCACGTCGCGAGTGTTGTCGGCAAGGGAGCGAACTGCAGCCGAAGTTTTGGGCGCAGTCACCGTAAGTGTAGCCTTCTCTTCGACAGCATCGCTGAGCTGAGCCTGCCAACCGTCGGGAGCGGTGATAAAGAGGCTCTCCACGCCACGAATCTGAACCTCGTAACGTTGAGTCTGTGCCGAGGTAAAGTGTTGAACACCCTCAGCGGCTATAATATGGCAGAAGAAGTCGGGAACGATAGGTACCGAAATCTCTTCGCCGGTGAGCAACCTAACAACCAAACTATCGCCATCTGTGGTTACGCTCTCGAAGAACTTGTCGGTAACCTCGCCCGAGCCAATTGCATTAACGGGCTTACCCTCGGTATCAAGCACATCGGAGTAGCTCTGACCGCCATCGTAGCTCACTTGCCAATTACCACTGTTGCTGATTCTGAAGAGCGGAGTCACACCATCGTTAGCCGAAGCCTTAATGGGATTACCATCGACCAAAATACGCACAAAGCCTGCACCGTCGCGGTAGTCAACAACCCAATAACCATCACCGTCGATACCGATGATGGGTATAACGGCCTCAGCCTCACTACCCTGCCGGAGGGTAATAACCTCACCATTCGAGAGGGTGATGGTGTACGAGCCATCTGCACCCTGCTCAACCTTCGAGATTGTTGCGCCCTCAGCCGAGAGAGCCTCAAGGGCCTCCACATTTGAGTTTAGTGCCTGAACCTGAGTTTCCAGAGCCGTAATGCGGCTTGCCAGAGCATCGATATCGCTCTTTAGCTCATCATACAGGTTACATCCGGCAAAGCAGACCACTGCTGCCATTGCCACCATTGCAAATAACTTCTTCATATTGTATTCTAAATTTTATCTTTACTTTAGCGAATTTAACCATGTTGGCACATATCCCAAACGCTCACGCAACTGTGCCTCGTAGAGCGATAGAGGCTCGACAGCCGAGCCGTTAGACTCCTCGTAGCGAAGTTGCGAGGGGTCTTGATTGAAGGTGATGGGAGTACCGTGGAAACCGACAATGATAGGAGGAAGTATCTTCCACCATCTGTCACTCTCGTTCCACCAATTCCACTCGGCTCCCATATCGTGCTTAACGGACTTGGCGTCGAAATTCCATATAGTAAGGTCGGCAAGGTGGTTAGGCACCGATGCATCGTCGCCGCCAAATCGCCACTGCAAGAATCCTCCATGGCAATTATCCACGAGGGTTGCACGCGGCTGACGCGAGTGCGACTCGAACATAGCATCCTCGCCCCACGTATTGCACCACAGCACCGTACCGAGAGCCGTTTCCGAGACTCCGGATGCGTGGTATTGACCGGCATCCTCAATCTCCATTACGCTCTGAGCAGGAGGAGTCACCGTCTTGCCATAGCTCGAATCCTTTACCTTGCCAATAAAAATTCTCGACGAAGCCTGCGCACGCACTGCCGAGTGACCACGCCTTCCGTCGATGGTTATGTCGTATGCCGAACAGTTGGCACAAGATGCCCAGCTTACCGCCTCACTCACATCGTGAAAATCAACCCTGCGAATCCACGAGTTTACCAAGCGCATCATATTCAGTGGCTTATACGCTCCATCATCCTCCCACGAGCCGTGGTGTTGGAAGTCGCTCTTCGAGTAGCCCTTGAATGCGAGGTCCTCCACTCCTACATTCTCATAATGGTTATACTTATGAATGGTCCATCCCCACTTAGCCTCAACGGCATGCATCAAAGGCTCGTAGAAGGTCACCGTATTGCCACTAATGGAGCTAATCTGATGGTAGTCGTTAACCTTAACGGTCTGAATATCGGTCATATTCGGGTTATCAACCTTATGGTAGGGTGCAAGTTCAGCCTCGACACATGCTGCATCGTTGCAACTGAGTTTGAGCAATACCCAATCACCCTTCGAGAGGGCCTCCGTAGATACCACCTCGACCGAATAGCTGCCCTTAGCTGCATCGGCTGTCACTGCTGTAAGTTGCGATGTTCCCGAGTTATTTTTGATATTCAGCATCACGGGCGAGGACCACATCTGCTCAGAGTTCGAAGGCAGGTTCGGGTCTTGCATCACCAACGTCGTCTTATCGCGACCCGCACCCTTGAGGATAAAGTTACCGCCACGAATAAATATCTCATTGCTACGGTTATTGCCCAAATCGTCAAAATATTTCTGATTCTTATAGTCGGCACTCGTATCGAGAGTGTTATCGTGCTTGGTGTGAAGTACGAATGTTCCCTCGGGGAAGTAGATTATTGCTTTCGCATTGGCATTTGCCTGATTATTGCCGTTGGCATTTGTACCTGTGAGTTTCAGCTCCTTAAGCAGACTGATGAGTGCCTCACGCGAAGAGGTCTGGCCCGTGGGGTCGGCACCATAATCTACAACATTATAGGTCTTATAGCCCCACATCGACGCCTCTTTTGGAGCCTGCTCTCCGTGCATATATCCGGCATAGGAGTAGTCCAAAAGTACTCCGTCCTCGCTTGAGTGAATAAAATCGTTCCACGCCTTGCAGGCATTGGCATAAAGTTCGGTAGTGAGCTGAACCACGTTGAACTTCACCACCTTCAGGTAACCCTGCTCCGAAGTGAGCAACAGACGTATCGAGACCTCCTTCTCAGCAAAATTCTTCTCGGGGGCTGTAATCAGCAGTTGGTCAAGCTCCACAACAACTCGCCACCCCTCGGGTGCATCTATCAGCACCTCTTCTACTCCACGGCTTACCACCTCGAAGCTGCGAGTTTCACCCAAAGCAAAGCGCGCTCCCTCGACGCCCTTAATCTCCATAGAGAAGGTATCGACCACTGCCAGCTCCAAGCTCTCGCCACTGAGCAACTTTATGGAGAGTTTGCCCGACTCGGAATCGTACTTCACACTCTCGAAGAACGAGCTATAACTAACAGTCGTATTGTCGGCAACTGCCGATACGGGCTTTCCGTCGAGCATCATCGCTATCCACTCCTCGCCGTCGAGAGTGTACTCCCAATTGCCCTTGTTGTCGATTCTTAGGCGGGGCGAGACTCCATTTGCAGGTGACGGCAGAGCCTTAACTCGATTTCCCTCGCCATCGAGCAGAGGCAACATCGTCTTACCGCCATCGAGCGTATAGACCCAATAGCCCTCGCTGTCGATACCCAACACAGGAACGATGGCAGGAATCTGCTCACCAACCACAATCTCGATTGAGGTGCCGTCGCTGAGTTCCAACTTGTAGCCCGTTTCACTCTTCTGATAGCCAACAATTATGGTTGACTCCTGCATCAGAAGGTGGAGCGCACTAATCGAGCTGTTTATCTGCCCGATTTGCTCTTCGAGAAGAGCCACGCGCACCTCAAGTTTATCAAGGTCGTCTCGAAGTTCGTCGCTCTTGTTACATCCTGCGCTCAATACGAGTGCAACGGATGTCATCCAAAGGATAAATCTCTTCATACTCTTACCTAATATTTATTATTCATATTTTACCAAATCGTCAAGTATTCTCTGTCGATACCATATATCGTTACTCTCTTTGAGTTTTGCCCCCAACTGTTCGCACAATTGACCATACAACTCAGGATTCTGCTCGGGACAGATGGGCGAGAGTTGATATGGGTCGGCATAGTCATCGAAAATCAACACTCCACTCAGTTGCATCTGACGGTCGATTGTAAGTTCAAATGTATATTGCCCACACTTAAGACCTCGCGCCTCGGGGAATATTCCCCTCACCATTCCCAGCGAATCTGTCTCACCATTGAGGTTACGCATATAGAGGGCTGATTGTGGTCTGTAAGCCCCTTTCTCGCCACGAATTGCGGGCGAGAGGTCGCGACCCTCAACACTCTGAGGTATTAAATCTTCCATACCCGCCAGACCCAGCAAAGTAGGCATAATATCGGTGGTGGAGAGTAGCAGCGCATCCACTCTCGGAGTAAGTTTTTCGGGATATCTCACCATAAAGGGGGTATTCAGCGACTCGCGATAGATGCTATTCTTGGGATCTTGCAACGAGTGCGAACACATCGTCTCGCCATGGTCCGATGCAAATACCACAATCGTATTGCGGTCAATACCCAAATCTCGAAGTGTGGAGATAATTCTGCCAAATTCACGGTCAACACCTGTCACATTTGCCAAATAGTAGCGTATCGACGGTGCTTTGAGCATAGTCGTATCGGCATTGGGTCTTACGTACAACTCTCCCAGACTCTTATCGGCATAGAGCATATAATCCTCCTCCATACAATCGTCGAGCGACTGGTAGGGCGAGTGGGGCGGGTTATAGGAGAGCATCATAAAGAAGGGTTTAGAGCTATCTCTCTCTCCATTTTCATTCAAGATATACTCTATTGCCTTATCCGTCTCGTGTTTTACCGACCACTCTTTAGGGTCGTGACGATTGCCCTCGCTGTCCCAATAGTGTGGATTCTTATGCTCGTCAAAGGTGCCATACGAATACCAATAGTTGAAGCCGTGTCTGCGCTCGGGCGGGGTGTAGGCATCCCACTCCGGACGACGCGAACTAACATAGGTTCCGGGCTGTTGCGGATTGTTCGGCGTAGGGAAATCGACATGCAACTTTCCGATGTATGCACAGTCGTAGCCCGCCTCGCTAAAGACATCGCCAATACACTCGGCATCCTCCCTGAGCGAACTTTCGGGTCGCTGAGCCATACAATTCAGTGTCACACCATTACGCTCAGGATACATTCCCGACAGGAGCATTCCGCGATGAGGACTGCTGACAGGGCATGTACTCACCGCCTCGGTCAGCACCACCGCTTCGTTGGCAAATTGGTCGAGATTGGGGGTCAAAACGGGGTCACCCACCCATCTTATCTGCGAAGCGTATGGCTCCTGCTGCCAAAAGCCGAGCGATGATTGGCGAAATTGGTCGGGAAATATATATATGACATTGGGCTGCTCACTCTCGATTGGAGAGATGCACGACGCCAAGCCAAGACCTGCAAGCGATGCTATTTTTCCTGTCAGCTTCATAATAGGTTATCTTTTTTCGAGTATTATCTCACGTGTTTCAGCCTCGCGACACTTGATTTTGAGACGAGTATTCTTGCCATCAATCACACTCTCAGCTTGGTCAACACATCCGCCGGATATATTCCATCTGCCCTTTACGAGAACCTCCACAGCACTCTCCTTCGAGGCATTATCGAGCCACGTGCGCGAATAGACACTGCGCTCGATACGTTTACCCTCGGCGTCGAACCACTCGTCGCTCTCACCCTCGTAGAGTGCAAGGTCGGGGTCGGCAATACTTATTCTGAGACTCGTCTTATCGCCCGACTCCATCAGCAGTGAGGGCTTCGACACACTCATCACACTAAAGTCCTCGGGACAATCGCCCGCCTCGAACATCACCGCCGCACGCGTACTTGACACCTTATCCTTCACGGCGTGACACTTACTGTTGTGTGCAAGGACAGTATAGTCGGGGCTTTGCGACGAATCGACCACCATTGCATAGTGGTAGGATTCGTTATCGGTTATGGTTTGATGCTCAATCCACGCTGTGCAGAACACCCCTTCGGTGGGTGCATCACTCTCCTCGTGGAGTGAGTGTTGAACACCGAAGTGCAGATGGACTCTGCCCTGAGCTACATAGTAGTGACAGCCATCGGGCGACGTGATTTCGACGGGTGCCTCATAAACCTTGTCGCAAGGATATGACACTGGCTCGCCATTGACTTTAAGTTGCACGCTCTCGGGCGAGGGTGTGTGATATTGGAATAGAGTGGTATGGAGTCCGCCCTGCTCCTTATTTTCTATATCGGAGCCGAGACAGATGACTCTGTTATCGAATACGAATACCGATTTATTAGCCCTCAGCGAACCGTTATACTTATCGTGTTCGTGAAGTCTCATCGCATATACGCCATCACTTCGGCGGTGACTCACTCCTCCGGCGAAGTATTGGTCCGAGAGTAACATCTCCTCGTATCCCGAGCAGGTGTCAACATTCAGGACATTTGCCTTCATTCTCGACATCGGAATCTCCAACGCCGTTGTTCCGGGGATATGACACCAATCCCAACCCTCCTGTCTGAAGCCACTCTCGAAGGCAGAACCTCTAAGCAACTGCACGCTACCGTGAGCCAGATATCTTCCGTAATGGTTGGCATTGTTGTAAATCTCCGAAGCCCATATATAACGGCTGTGACCTGCTACGGTCAGAAGCCAATCGCCTCTACGATGTGACATCGAAGAGTTATAGCCGTAGATATGGTTGCCCTCTGGACTCGGCTCAGGCTCCACGCCCAAGCTTTCAAACAACTTGTAATATCTATCTTCGGGCGAGACCATGCGCATATAGGCTGCAGCCATCTCTTTATCGAGCATCAGCTCCTTACTATCATCACCCTTCTCGAGCATAGCCATACGGGCATAGAGCCAAGGGGTTATAGCACCCTTACCGTCGGGGTGTCTGCCCGACATTGCTAATGGGAAGCTGAGCTTGTTACAATAGAAACGCATCTCCAAAAGAGCATTTCTTAGGACCTGAAGCGAGGAGTCGCTAATGTCGAACTGCGTATCGTGCAACAGCCAAGCGATATTGACTGCTCCACCCCTAAAGCCATCGAGGGCATAGGCAGGATAGTGGTGACGGTGGTGGAACACCGTACCATCACTCTTGAAGCAGGGGCTTGTGCCTTCTGTAATCTTAAAACCATTATCCACCCAGCGCGAGAAAGCCTTCATATAGTGGTGGCGATAATCTGTGTCTTCGATAAGCAGTATGCTCGCCAGACGACCTATCATCGAGGTATTGAAGGCGTCGATATCCATACCATCGACCTTGGGGGCGTGCTTCACCTCGCCCACTCCCGAGAACCACTCCATTGCTCTCTGTACTCTATCCAGCAGTCCTCTCTCGCGCAACACATCGCGCATGAGAACGGGAGCTGTGTAGAAGTTACGCATGCTGTAACCAAGGTGGTGGAGCGTACCGAGCGCGCTACCTGCATCGAATCCTTGGTCTAAGAGGTGGCGCGTGAGCTTAACGTAAATTTCGGCAAGCTCATCGCGCTCCAACTTATTGTCGGTCGAGTGGTATGCCACCGCCACATCGAAGAGCAGGTCGTTATACTGTCTGAGTGTCTGGAAGTTACTCTGCATCACCTTGTTCTGAGTGGCATCGCCGAGGTTGATATAGGTCTCGGCATAGCGCACAAACCAGATGGGCAGTCCCCTCACCGTGCCATCCTCGTTCTGCTTGATGGCATAGTGGTTAAATCTATGACGCAGATTCTCTACCTTGCGCGGTTTGGCATCCTGCAAGAGCAACCGCTCCAATCGCCACAAGATAAGTTTTGCATCATATAGCGACCCATAGGCCATCACGAAATTGGGGTCGAGATTATCGAGGCTCTTGTTCCACGACTGCAAAAGCACGAGCCAATGGTTGTCGGTCGAAGCGTTGACGTATGGAGCGTGAAAATCTGCTGTGTGGTGGCGAATATCTTGGAATGACGAAAGGATAACGTGGTCGAAGAGCAGCTCACCTGTATCGGCACCGCTGACTCTCACCCGCATCTGATTCATACCCTCTTCTGGCTTACCCTCCATATCACGGTCGAAGGCAATCCACGCGCCGCGCCAACCCTCAAATCCGAGTTTATAGTCGCACCACGAGCAGAGTTTGTCATCTTTGAGGAACTCGAATCTGAGCGAACCTTCAATCGCCTTGGGCGAGTAGAGCCAAAAAACAAAGGTCGAGACCGAAGTCTCCTTCGGATTTGGGTTTTTGCTCTGGTAGCCAATCTCTTTGCACAAAACAATTTGGGCATTATTGCCACTCCATCGCCAAAGGGCAGAATGAGTGCCATGTTTATAGTGTTGGTCCGATATGGACAACTCCGACATAGAATCGACTTCAAACGGCGAAGCCGACTCCTCGAAGCTGAGGAGCCGACCATCGCAATCGTTCAACATTGTGGTTTGTGCCTTAATACCCCACCCACAGAGTAGCAACAGGCACAATATTACCCATTTGCGCATATTTTAGTAATATTCTGTAAAACTACCTTAAAAGAGTGGCTTTCCTTGCTCGACATTGCCCTTGCGAATAAGAGCCTCGAGGAAGTAGTAGTCGGCATAGTTCAGCGGCTGGTCGATATTACTACCGTGAGGCAGCGAACCCACCGAGTGCATTAGGATAAATCCGCCATTAGCACCCTGCTCGGCACGATATGCCGGAGTGGAGAGTGTAGCAATAAGCTCGTCGGCAAGAGCCTTGTGAGACTCATCCTTGGTATAGGTATAAATTTCGTAGAGTGCCGAAGCAATAACTGCCGCGGTCGATACGTCGCGAGGCTCGTTGGGGATATTGGGAGCATCGAAATCCCAATACGGAATCTTATCCTCGGGCAAACGAGAATCATTAAAGAAGAAGTTCAGCACGTTGAGTGCGTGGTCAAGATAACGCTTATCACCGGTAAAGCGATAGCAGGTAGCATAGCCATAGATAGCCCAAGCCTGACCGCGAGCCCATACCGACTCATCAGCCGCGCCCTGTGCAGTGCAACGACGACGAACCTCGCCGGTGGTAAGGTCATAGTCAACAACATGGTAGCAGCTGTAATCCTCGCGGAAATGCTCTTTCATGGTGCGGTCAGCGTGGCGTACTGCTATATTGTAATAGGTGCTGTCGCCCGAAAACTCGGCAGCCTTGAACATCAGCTCGAGATTCATCATATTGTCGATAATAACGGGGCACTGCCAGCCACGCTCGCCCTGCCAACCACGATCGGCATCCCACGACTGAATAACGCCGGGAACCTCGCGGAAACGAGTAGCAAGCGAAGCCGCCGCATTTACGATAACCTGCTTATATTCCTCATAACCCTTCAGTCTGAGACCATTTCCGTAGCTGTCATAAATCATAAAACCCACGTCGTGGTGCCACTTCAGGTATTGAATCGAATCCAAAATCTCGGTATGAGCCTTAGCTCGCTCAGCCCATTTCTCCTGACCGGTAAGCTCGTACATATACCACAACGAACCTGCAAAGAATCCCGACACCCAATCATCGGTGGGAACAAACTCGATTTCACCATTTTCGAAAGTCGATGGAATACGAATCTCGCCTGTCGATTCACTCGCCTCGAGCAACTGTGATAATTGCACCTCCGCATTCTTTACATTTTGGTCTATGAGCGAGAGATTGGTATTGGGCGCACACGCGCCTAAGGTCGCGATTACCACATAAGCAATCAGTAGTTTAGAGATTTTCATTATGATCTATTGGGTTTTGGTTTATAATGTATTACGCAAATTTAATACAAAAAAAAATACCACGCAACTGAACACAGATTTTTATTAAATTTTTCATCTGCCGAGATTGCGGTAAGATAAAATTTTATTAACTTTGTGTGATTATATATATATTCAAGACCACAACAACACAAGAATATGAGAAAAATTGCTCTTCTGACTATGGCAGTGATGCTCACGCTGAGCGTGGAGGCTGCCATCGATTCAAAGATTGATTTCGAAGGGGGTGTCCCATCGACCTTTTCGGTCGAAGGTGGCGAGATTCAAACATCCGCTCTCCGTTATAAGGATGGAGGCAACTCCTTGAGGTGGAGTTGGAATGGTCCCTCGCGCCTCATAGTCACCGATTATTCTTCGCTCATGAGTTCGTTCCAAGCCAAGAAATCGGGACTCCTGCTCTGGATTTACAACCCCACGCCAATCGAGGATGCCTTGAGAGTAGATTTTCACTCAGCCACAGGTCAGATACCCTATACCTTCTCCTTCAACCTCAACTTCAAGGGTTGGAGAGCCTGCTGGATAAAGTATGGAGATATGGAGGGCGACCACTCCTCCAAAAGCATTACGCGAATGACCATCAGCTCGCCCGCGAAGTTGGAGAGTGGCGAACTTTACTTGGATCGTATGAGTTTTACCGTTTCGCCTGTTCACGATCAAGTCACACCCGACAGCCAGATTCCCAACAACAATAACCACCTGAAGCGTTCGCTCTGGCACTGGGCAAGATTGTGGGAGTGGGAGCAATATGAGTGGGCTATTGAGCCTCAGACACCCTCTGCCGACGATTTGAAGGCCCTGAAAGATGCCGAGCAGGTGGTATCGTCAATCGTAGAAGTTTCGATGTCGAGCCCGCAATACATTAAAGGCACCATCATACCTCGCGCCTTGGAGCTGTTTAAGAAGTCAGCTCTGCGCCGATTGGATGATGGCACGGTGGTAGGCGCACCTCTGCTCTCGCCCGACGAGTGCAACACCAAACGTGGTGAGCTGAATATTGCCAACCTCGAACGTATGCTCTATGCCTTTGCTCTTAGCCACGCAGTGGTTGGCGACAGCAGCCACAACGACGACTTCTTCCTCATCTTCGACCACGCCATCGAGCAAGGTTTTGCTTATGGTAGCGGTATGGGTACAAACCACCACTACGGCTATAACGTGCGCAAGATATACGATGCTGTGTGGCTTATGCGCGAGGAGATTACCAAACGTGGCAAGATGGAGGAGTATCTGAAAGTCTTGAGCTATTGGAGTGGTATTGCCGAGTGTCGCCAGCCCTATGTCTATGGTCGTGACGAACTACTCGACACATGGCATACGTTGCTTATGCCCAAGGTTATCTGCGCCATGTTAGAGAAGGATGATGCCTTGCGTCTGAGAGCTATGCGTTCGCTCTCGGTGTGGCTCTCGGGTTCGCTGAACTACACCCCGGGCACCATTGGCGGTATTAAGGTCGATGGCACAACCTTCCACCACGGAGGTCTCTATCCGGCTTACTCGACAGGAGCATTTGCAGCTGTCGGCTATTTCTGTCGTCTGTCAGCCAACTCGTCGTTTGCACTGAGCGAGGATGCTCGTCGCTGTCTGAAGCACGCGCTGATGACTATGGACTTCTACACCAACAATCGCTCGTGGGGTCTGGGCATTGCCGGCAGACACCCCTTAAATAAGAATGGTAATATCCCCGATGCCGATGTCAACGCCTTCGGCTACTTGGCTCTTCAGGGCGATTTGACAGGCGGTGGCAAGCGTTACGACCCCGACTTGGCAGGTGCTTTCCTTCGCATGAAGGGTAGCGACCGCTCGCTCTATGGTCTGTTCAAAAGCGAGGGTATCTCGGCTTCGGCAAACCCCGAAGGATTCCTTGTGATGAACTATGGTGCGGTGGGTATCCATCGCAAAGGCAACTGGATGGTGACACTCAAGGCTTATAACAGCGATGTGTGGGGTTCGGAGATTTACACTAAGGATAACCGCTTTGGTCGCTACCAGAGCTACGGCACGGTACAGGTCATCGGCTCGGGCAATCCCGTCTCGTCATTTGCCAGCGGTTATATACAGGAGGGTTGGGATTGGAATCGTCCCCCCGCAGCAACAACCATCCATCTGCCCTTCGACAAGCTCAACAGCCCCCGCAAGGGTACGCTCATGGAGCGCAACCCCGAACGTTTTTCAGGTGTAAGCTCATTGCAGGGCGAGTGGGGTGTGCTTGCCGCACAGTATGAGGAGCGCGAGTTGCAAAACTTCACCAAGGGAGCAAGAGCCGTAAAGTCGGCATTCTGCTTCGGCAACTCGATAGTATTTATCGGTAGCGGTATCAGCAACAACAACAGCGACTACCCCACCGAGACCACACTCTATCAGCTCTATCTGGACGATGCGATGGAGGAGGTGGAGTTTGCCGACGAAAGATACACCGACTTCCCACTCTTCAAGAGCCGCGAGAATGTGGAGCGCATAATGCTCTCCGACACCAAGGGCAACTACTACATTGTCAAGGGTGCCAAGCAGCTGACCCTGACCAAGCAGGAGCAGAGTTCGCCCGACGATAAGAGTCTGAAGATGGAGTCGGGCAAGTTCGCTACGGCATATATCTCGCACGGCGTTGCCCCCAAAGAGGCGGGTTACGAATATGCCATGTATATCCAACCCTCGGGTAAGGAGATATCCAAATTCTATAAGAAAGACACCTACGAGGTTCTTCAGCGAGACAACACGGCTCACATTGTCCGCGACCTGCAATCGGGTGTTGTGGGTTATGTATTCTGGGAGGAGTACAGCTCCACAGAGGGTATTCTCCGAGCATCGGCAGAGTCGATAGTAATGGAGCGCACAGACCCCACAAGTCAGTTGCGCACAATGAGTATCTGTACACCCGACTTAGGAATAACCGAAAAGGCCTACACCACACGTCAGGAGAGTCAACCCATCGAAAAGAGTATAACACTCAAGGGCGAGTGGCAACTCACCCGCGAGGTTGAAGGTATAGGTCTTAAGGTGCAGGATGGCAACACGACAATAACGGCAACTTGTCGCCACGGCAAGCCCGTAGAGTTTGAACTCAGGCAAAATCAGTAAAAACAAAAAAAATAGATGAAGATGAAAAGAGTGCTACAACTATTGTCTCTTCTGGTGATGGTTACATTTGCCACGGAGAGCTTTGCGCAGAGTACGATTGGCGGTGTGGTTACCGATGCATCGGGCAACCCATTGGTAGGAGTCTCGGTTTTGGTTAAGAACTCGACAAAGGGTTCGACAACCGACATCAGAGGTAACTACAACATCTCCGCTAAGGAGTCGGAGACTCTGGTATTCAGCTATTTGGGCTACACCTCTGTTGAGGAGGCTGTGGGCAAACGTACGGTAATCAACGTCTCGATGCAGGAGGAGGCGACAGCCATCAGCTCGGTAGAGGTGGTGAGCGTAGGTTACGGAACTGTTGCACGTCGCGACCTTACGGGTTCGGTTGCCAAGGCGGATATGGAGGATATCATGAAGTCCAACGTCACCACCTTCGACCAAGCACTCAGCGGTCGTATTGCAGGTGTTGTGGTATCGACAGGCGACGGTGCGCTGGGTCAGGAGGCAAACATCACCATTCGTGGTAACAACTCTCTCACACAGAGTTCTGCACCTCTATACATTGTCGACGGTTTCCCGATGGAGAGTTCGATGGCAGCATCAATCAACCCCAACGATATTGCCTCGACCGATGTCTTGAAGGATGCCTCGGCAACGGCTATCTACGGTGCGCGTGGTGCCAATGGTGTGATTGTTATCACCACCAAGAGTGGACAGGAGGGTTCGCCCAAAGTGAACTTCAATGCCACTTGGACAATGAACCACATATCGAACAAGATTGATTTGATGAACCCCTACGAGTTTGTCGAACTTCAGTCGGAGATGTGTGCGTTGGGTGGCTCGACAAACCCCTACACTGTCAACATCAATCCCGAGACCGGTCTTAACTACACGATAGACGACTACCGCGGTTTGGCAGGTCAGGACAAGCAGGAGGAGATTTATCGTACCTCCTTCTCCCAAAACTATAACATCTCGCTCTCGGGAGGCAAGGACGGCTTCCGCTATAACGCCAGCTTCTCGGCTCTGGACCAAGATGGTATCATCGAGCGTTCGAACTTTCAGCGTTATCAGGGTAAGATTACCCTCACAATCCCCATCCGCAAGAACTTGCAGCTCTACACCAATGCCAACTATTCGCGCTCGGTGACCAACGGAGTGACCCCGACCGATGCTCAGGCATCATCCTCCTCGTCGGGATGGCTCATCTACTCGACTTGGGGTTACCGCCCGATACGACCTCTCGGCTCGGAGGGTGAGGATATCGACAACGAGCTTACCGACAGCGAGGTTGCAGGTAACAACGACTACCGCTTCAACCCCGCGCTCACCGTTCGCAACGAGTTGCGCAAGACTAAAATTGACTACTTAAGCTCTAATGCTGCCTTGACGTGGACCATAATCCCCGACCTCAAACTCAAGGTTACGGGTGGATATATCCTTAACAAGCGTCGCAGAGAGGAGTTTAACAACTCTTTGACCTACACAGGCAACCCCAATTCGCCCTCGGGCAAGGGCCTAAATGGCGGAATCTACTGGACCGACCAGCAGACGTGGCTCAACGAGAACACCCTCACCTATAAGCGTCGTATAGTACGCAACCACAACATCGACCTTTTGGGCGGTATCACGTTCCAAGGACAGAAGTCAAGCTACGACGGAGTTTCGGCGACCAACCTCACAAACGAGGCTTTAGGCTTGGCAGGTCTGCACACCGGTAACTATCAGGTAGTTGTTCCTTGGCGTAGGAATTGGACTATGATGTCGTTCCTTGTGCGTGCCAACTACAACTTCCGCTACAAGTACTATCTGACAGCTTCGTTCCGTGCCGACGGTTCGTCGAAATTCCCCGAAGATAATCGTTTTGGTTACTTCCCCTCGGTAGGTGCATCGTGGAACTTCAGTCGCGAGAATGCACTCAAGGAGTGGGAGTGGCTCACCAATGGTAAGCTGCGTGCATCGTGGGGTAGAACGGGTAACAACCGTACGGCTACTCCCTACGACTTCTATGCTCAGATTACAACCACCCCGGGCAACCAAAACTCCTTCGATTATGTATTCGGAGGCGAGAATGTCTCGGGTTACTACACCTCGAATATGGCAAACGAGCAACTGAAGTGGGAGACCACCACTCAGGTTGACGTGGGTCTTGATTTGGCGTTTATCGACGACAGAATCAGAATTACTGCCGATTGGTATATGAAGGATACCGACGACCTGCTGCTCAACGCCACACTGCCCCTTTCATCGGGATACGAAACAGCAATGGTCAACGTAGGTAAGATTCGCAATACGGGTTATGAGCTAAGCCTTGAGACGGTGAACATCAAGAACCGAAACTTCCAATGGACCACTTCGTTCAACATCGCCTTCAACCGCAACGAGATTCGCGCCCTGAACTCTGGCGAGAATACCCTTATTCCCGACCCCGTAAGATGGGACCAAAACTACAATGGTCAGATTCCTTACATCTCGCAGGTGGGCAAGCCTACGGGTCTGATGTATGGTTACATCTATGAAGGAACCTACAAGAGCAGCGACTTCAATGCTGCCGGTGAGCTTAAGCAAGGTATTCCCCACATGTCGGAGTATGCCCGCGCGCAGATTAAGCCCGGTGATGCCAAGTATAAGGATATAAATGGTGATGGTGTTATCAGCTCTGACGACCGCACAATCATCGGTTGCGGACAACCGCTCAACACCGGAGGTTTCGGCAACACCCTGACATGGAAGGCTTTTGACCTGAACATCTTCTTCACTTGGAGCTATGGCAACGATATCCTCAATGCCAACCGCCTGATATTCGAGAGCGGCTACAAGCGCGAGGTTAACCAACTCTCGAGCTATGTCGATCGCTTCAACGCCGAAACTAACCCCGACAGCGATATTCCGCGCGCCTTGGCAAACGGTACTCAGGTCTATTCTTCGCGCGTGGTGGAGGATGGTTCGTTCCTGCGCCTAAAGAACATATCGCTCGGTTATACTATTCCCTCAAGAGTCACCCGCAAGATTCACATATCGTCGCTGAGAGTATTCGTAACAGCAGACAACGTATGGACCTTGACCGGTTATAGCGGTCCCGACCCCGAGGTCTCGACACGCAACTCAGTACTCACCCCCGGATTCGACTGGTCGGCATATCCCCGCTCGTATGGTATTTCTGCCGGTATAAACGTAACCTTCTAAACGCTGGAAAAGTTATGAAAACAAGATATATACTCATTTCGTTATTATTGAGCCTCGGCGTCAGCTCCTGTTCGTTGCTTGACCAAGAGCCCGAGGTTATATGCTCCGAGACCTACTACCAGAACGACGAAGAGCTGCTCTATGGTCTGGCAGGTGTCTATGGCGCAATAAACAACGAGTATCTCTATGGTAGAGCCTACTCGCTGCCCATCTCAAACACCGACGATTTGTGCTACCAGAATCGCGTTCACAACGGCTCGTCGGTCTATTGGTACAACCACAGCTCGTCGGATGCCGACATAGAGGGCGCATGGCAAATGCTCTATGCCGGAGTGAAGAATGCCAACGAGTTTATCCTCGCTGCCGAGGCTTCGGGACTCGACTCTGCCCCCAAGATGGTTGCCGAGGCGCGATTCCTCAGAGCCTTCTACCACTTCCTGCTCGCTCAGGCATGGGGCGATGTACCTTTGCGTTCGAAGCCCACAACCTCGCCCGACACTCAGGAGGTGAACATAGCTGCAACACCCCAAGCCGAGGTATTGGCATGGGCTGCGGAAGAGATTGAACAAGTGTTGCCTCTGCTGCCCGAGGAGCTGAGCAACGCCCCCTCGAGAGTTGTGCAGACCACAGCAGCCGGAATATTGGCACGCATCTATCTCTTTATGGCAGGTCAGACAGTAAATACAACCGAGCCTAAGGGCGAGCTTTATGCAAAAGCTGCAAAGTGGGCTTACTTCGTAATAGAAAGTGGCAAGCACCAGCTCAACCCCGACTACTCGCAGGTCTTTATCAATATGATATCCGACAAGTACGATACGGAGTACTACGAGTCGATGTGGGAGGCAGACTTCTTGGGTAACCGTAGTTCTGCCGACCAATGGTCGAATGGTCGCATCGGCGACCTTATAGGTCTGCAAAGCTCCTCGTCGGAGAGCAACTTCTCACAGTGGAATTGCAACTACTCCTACGCACAATATAACGGTTCACTCAAGTTGTGGGATTTATATTGGAGCGACGACCGTACCGATGATGAGAAACAGCTCGAGACTATCACCGACAAGCGTCAGGAGTGGAACCTGCCCCCATACAACTATAAGGGCGGAACTGTCGATGGGGTGAAGTACACCGCCAGCATCGACAAGACACCTTATATATATGATAAGGTTAGCACCTTTAGCGACCCCACCTCGGCAGTCGGTATCCGCAACTGTGGCAAGTGGCGTCGCGAAGCTGAGTATGAGGGTCATCAGTCGGCAAAGAACCTCTACAATCAAATCAACTTCCCCATTCTGCGCTACTCAGATGTTCTCCTCATGTATGCCGAGGCTAAAAACGAGTGTGACGGTCCTTCTGTCGAGCTTTACAACTACGTAAAGCAGGTGCGCGACCGCGCCGGCATCAGCACCCGCGACTACTCTGAGTATTCGTCACAGGAGAGCCTTCGCGAGTTGGTACGTAACGAGCGAGGCAGAGAGTTGTGTTTCGAGGCTCTGCGCAAGTATGACCTGATTCGTTGGGGAATCTTCGTCGAAGCTATGCACGGCTATAATGAGCAGACCTCCGATAAGCGTTGGGATGCAGGAAATACACTCGCCTCGTATGCACTTCTGACCGCCAATAGTGTACAGGAGAAGCATATTTGGCTCCCGATTCCTCTCAAGGAGCTGGGTGTAAACAGCTCACTTAAACAGAATCCTATGTGGTAGTTTTTGACTCTCATAAAAAATGATTAAAACTATGAAAAAGATACTATTTACGCTTGTTGCGCTCGCTACATTTGCAGCTTGTCAGCACGACGAGATATACGAGCCTATCGAGTTTAACGTACTGCTCGATGAGGCTAATACTTACCGCGTAGGCGAGGCTGTGAAGTTCAACTTCGAGGGCAACGCCGACTATATACTCTTCTTCAGTGGCGAAGCGGGTCACGAGTATCGCTACCGCGAGCGCACTCAGGTCGATATGGAAGATATCGAGCAGTGCGAGTTTACGCTCCAGCTCAACGGACGCAGTGGCACACCCTGTATGAGTGGCTACGTAACCAACACGTTTGAGGGTCTGACAGCCGAAGATGAGGCTATGGATTATGCAACCATCAGTTCGATGCTTACCCCCGAAGGCGACCTTGAGGGATGGCAGAAACTCGATGTGCAGGATAGCGAGAAGATTGGCGAGTGGATGAATACGGTTGTAGATGTTACCGAGCTGTCGTCAAACCTCGCCATAGCACTACACTGGAATCCCACGTCGTTCGAGAAATCGCAGCGCGCCTACTGGCTGAGTGCAAACGTTAAGGTACAACTCAAGGGTCGCGAGCCTAACATCATCACCAGCAAGGTACTTAACTTCACCCCCTTCTCGATGGCCGATGGTATGGATGGCAGTCGCTACATACTCACCACCGAGAGCAATGTTGCGGGTACGGCAAGATATACGGGTAATACGGGCAATAACACCAACGAGCTGCACCTTGTAGGCTCTTCGGCATACAACCCCGAGAATGCCAATACCCTACCCTACTGCATCGACGCTTGGCTTATGTCGGAGCCTATGGCACTGAACCTCGTCTCGCCCGACGAAGGTGTGAGCATCAAGACCTTGACTGCCACCATGGACTCATACAGCCATACATTCACCAAGGCAGGAACCTATACCGTTACGTTTGTTGCCACATCCGGTAACTATATAGATATCTCACGCGAAGTTAAAGAGGTTACGGTAACTATTATCGACCCTATCGAATAGAGGTAAGAAATAGAAAATTTAAGCTAAGAGTGTGTCCTCGGATACACTCTTAGCTGTTTTAGGAGCATATTTCAACGGTCAGTAGCGAGAGGTATTTTTTGATTTTAGAGGAGCAGATTTGTTCTTAAACGAAGAGGGGCGCCGATGGGTAGTACTTTGACGTACGTCCCATTGGCGACCCTCAAGAGCAAGGACAAATATGCCCTATAAAATCGAAAAATTAGTAGCGATAATGCTCCGCCTTATAAGGTCCCTCAACCGACACACCGATATAATCAGCTTGCTCGGGGGTAAGACAAGTAAGCTCGACACCGAGGTTGTCGAGGTGCAGACGTGCTACCTCCTCGTCGAGGTGCTTGGGCAGACGATAGACACCTACCTCAAGATTCTTCTCCCACAACTCAAGCTGTGCAAGACACTGATTGGTGAAGGAGTTAGACATAACAAACGAGGGGTGACCCGTAGCGCAACCGAGGTTTACAAGACGACCCTCAGCAAGCACGAAAATCGAGTGACCATCGGCAAAGGTATATTTATCGACCTGAGGTTTGATAGTATCCTTAACAGCCCCCGAAGCCTCGAGACGTGCCATCTGAATCTCGTTATCGAAGTGACCGATGTTGCAGACAATAGCCTGATCGCGCATCTTGAGCATATGCTCCAGAGTGATGATATCGCGGTTACCTGTGCAGGTAACATAGATGTTACCCTCAGAGAGTGCGCTCTCGACACTCTTAACCTCGAAGCCCTCCATAGCTGCCTGAAGAGCGCAAATGGGGTCAATCTCGGTCACGATAACGCGTGCGCCATAGGAGCGCATCGAACGAGCGCAACCCTTACCTACGTCGCCATAGCCACATACAACGACAACCTTGCCGGCAATCATAACATCGGTGGCACGCTTAATACCGTCGGCAAGCGACTCGCGACAACCATAGAGGTTATCGAACTTCGACTTTGTACAGCTATCGTTTACATTGATAGCGGGTACAAGGAGTTTGCCTGCCTCCTGCATCTGGTAGAGGCGATGTACGCCCGTAGTGGTCTCCTCGCTCACACCCTTCCACTCCTCAACGGTGCGGTGCCACTTAGACGAATCCTCCTCAAGAAGTTTCTTCAAGGTCTGAAGAATTACCGCCTCCTCGTGCGACGAAGGCTCAACATCGAGTGTCGAGGCATCGTTCTCGGCATCGAAACCCTTATGGATAAGCAATGTGGCATCGCCACCATCATCGACAATAAGGTTGGGTCCCTTACCATCGGGGAAACTCAGTGCCATAGCCGTACACCACCAATACTCCTCCAAAGTCTCGCCCTTCCACGCAAAGACAGGCACACCCTTAGCTGCCACAGCGGCTGCTGCATGGTCCTGAGTCGAGAAGATGTTACACGAACACCAACGCACATCGGCACCCAGCTCGGTGAGGGTCTCTATGAGGATGGCGGTCTGAATGGTCATGTGGAGCGAACCCATAACCCTTACACCCTTAAGAGGCTTCTTTGGTCCATACTTACGGCGCACAGCCATCAATCCGGGCATCTCGTGTTCGGAGACCTCAATCTCCTTTCTACCCCACTCTGCAAGCGACATATCTGCCACCTTGTAGGGCAAAGTCAAATCCAAAAACATCTCTTTTTTAAGTTTTATAATTGTTAGTTACTATAATTCAAACTCTCTTGCCTGCTCCACATCGCGCACTATTTGTTGTCGGAGGGCATCGATATCGGAAAAGTGTTGCTCCCGACGCAGGAACTTGAGCAGGCGCACTCTTAATCTACGGTTATAAAGCTCGCCTTCAAAGTCGAGGATATGGGTTTCGAGTCTGCGACGACAACCTCCGACAGTGGGATTTTCGCCCAAATTTGAGATTGCTCTATACGGCAGGTCCACACCATCTATTTCGACCTGAGAAATATAGACCCCATTGGGAATATCCAAAGGCTCATTAAGCTCAATATTTGCTGTCGGGAATCCAAGTTCACGACCAAGTCTCTGCCCCCCAACCACAACACCTTCGACACTCCACATCGGCACTATATCTGTTGAGTGAGTTTTCTGACCAGCGACACCTGCGAGAAGAACTCCTTAGCAAAGACTCTCAGAACCGTATATGAAGGTATTGCCAGAAGCATACCGACAATGCCGGCAAGCGAACCCGCGAGGAGTATGACGATAAAAACCTCCAAGGGGTGAGCATTTACACGCGAAGAGTAGAGCGTAGGTTGCAAGACAAAGTCGTCAAGTCCCTTGATTACCAACAGCGAGCAGGCTATGATAAGCATAGTCGAGCCTACACCCATACCCTCGATCGGGCTAATCATACCCAAGAACATCGAGGTAACACCACCAATGACGGGTCCGGCATAGGGTACTACGTTCATCACACCCATTATGAGTCCGATGAAGATAGCATCACCGGCATCCATACCGAAGAGCATCATCACGAGCGAGATAATCGTCAGCAGGATAAAACTCTCGGCGAGCAATCCGGTAAAATAACGCGAGAGAAGGTAGGTTATGGAGTCCATAGCTCGAGTGACATTCTCGGAGTACTTCTCGGGGAACATAGCCCTAACCATCGAGAAGAACAAATCGTCCTCTTTCATGAAGAAAAAGGTGATAAACGAGATGGAGAAGAAGGCTATGACCATCGACCCCAAGAAACCGACAGCCGACGAGAATGCAGAGTTGATAGTACCCAAATCGACTATCTGCTGCAATGCCGCCACTATACTCTCCTTAAGCGAAAAGTTGCCCTCGCCCAATGTGGGCAGATAGCGGTGGATATATTCCTGAAGGTGATGTACAGGCTCCTCGACAGCCGAAAGTACGCTCGTAAAGTCAACGGTCGATAGCTGCACAATCTTACTCGTTATCATAGGTACGAGCAGCGTAAATAGCCCCACGAAAACAATCCAGATGGTGAGAAGTGCAACCATAGCAGCCACTCCGCGCGAGATATAACGCCGACCCAATCTCAGGCGTGTAAGGAGCTTAACAAGCGGGCGACACATCACCGCAAGTACAGCCGAGACAAGTACATAGATGACCACAGATGAGAAGTACCACACCAAAAAACAGATGGCTGCGGTAATGGTTACTCCCACCAAAAAGCGCAATACGGATTGTAGGGACGTGTTCATTTAGATAATCTTATGCAGACGTGCAATGGGGGTTTGTGAACCTACAACACGGTCGCCTATTTCGACCAACAGTTCGCTATCCTTGGGTATGAGAACGTCGATTCGCGAGCCAAACTTAATGAAGCCCGAAACGGAATTCTGCTCGACGTGGTTACCGACCTTCATGTAGGATACTATACGACGAGCTATGAGACCTGCAATCTGACGGAAGAGTATCTCGCGCGAATCAGAGCGACGAATAACCGTAGTTGTACGTTCGTTCTCGGTCGATGATTTGGGATGCCAAGCAACAAGGAATCTGCCCGGGTGGTACTTAAAGTAGCTCACCTCGCCCCCGACAGGGACCCAATTCATATGCACATTGGTTATGGACATAAAGATTGAAATCTGGAGCATTTCGCGCTTAAGGACCTCGTCGTCCATAACCACCTCGGTAACAACCACTCGACCATCGCAAGGCGAGAATACCAAATCCTCGTCGTGGATTCTCACTCGACGTGGCTCGCGGAAAAAGGCTACAATGAAGAACCAAAAGAGCAACAACAGCACTGCGCTAATCCAAATTAGCGATACGCTATCTCGCTGGTCAATCAGGTAGTAGATCAAGAGCCAAATCAGCGAGCAGAGAACACCCGATGTAAGGATTATGCGATAGCCTTCTTTGTTAATCTTCATACGCTTTGTAATTATTTAGAGGTAACTATTATAACAATATCATCAGGAAATCATCCTCCACAATTTTCAGAATTGCAGCTATAAACAACGAAAACGGCACCGCTACAAGCAGGGCATCGAAACGATCCAATATGCCTCCGTGACCGGGGATGATATTGCCCGAATCCTTAACAAGGACACAACGCTTGAATTGCGACTCGACCAAATCGCCCACAACGCCCATAAGTGCGGTGACAAATGCCGTCATAACCCACATCGTGCAGCTTTGCTCGAGCAGGTAAGATGCCAAATAACCAACCGCAATCGCACCAAAAATACCACCGAAGAATCCCTCCCACGACTTTTTGGGCGAAATAAAAGGACACATTTTATTACGACCCATAGTAACCCCCACAAGGTAGGCAAACACATCGTTAGCCCAGATGATAAAGATATACCAGAGCAATCCCCAAGGCACCCATTTGCCACCGCTCATCACAACCGGAATTACCGGCAGCAGTGCCATAGGCAGTGCCACATAGACAACGCCGAGCATCGTCATGCCCACATCGTGCATAATATCATCGCTAAAAGTAATAAGTGCGAACAAGAAGAGAGCCGACGGCACTAAGATTACGCCAATTAGCATCAATATACCTGTCTCGAGTATAGATATATGAGAATCAAACACACAATGATGCAACACCAACATTGCTCCAGCCGTGAGCAGAATACCCGTCACAATACCCGGTATGCGCAGAGGATAGTCGCCGTTGGCTTTGCATAGGTTATAAAACTCCCACATACCGCCCACAACAATCAGCAGGGCAAGAGCCATAAAACTCCAAAAGGAGTAGAGAGTAGCACCCAACAGCAGGGCAAGCATCACCGCACCGCTGAGCGTTCGTATTAAAAAGTCTTTCAATTTATCGTTCATCCTAAATTTCGGGTTAGTTTAGATTTATCTATTTTGTCCAACAACTACTCTGCCGACTCCTCTTCTCTCTTCTGAGCCTTCAAAGCTGCCTCCTTAGCCTCCTTAGCCTCACGCTCCAAATCCTTCTTGCGCTTGCCAAAAATACGCTCCACATCCTCCGTAAATACAACCTCACGCTCCAAAAGTAACTCCGCAAGCTGCTTCAGACCATCGTTATGTTCGCGCAGCACCTTCTCAGCCATCTCATAAGCACAACGAATAAGCTCCTTAGCCTCTTGGTCGATGAGCTGCGCCGTCTTCTCGGAGTAGGGTTTGGTGAAGCCCATATCGCTCTGCCCCGTCGAGTCGTAGTAGCTGAGTGTTCCAACCTGCTCGCTCATACCGTAGTAAGCCACCATTGCGTATGCCTGCTTGGTTACTCGTTCAAGGTCGTTCAATGCTCCGGTAGAGACTCTGCCAAAGGTCATCTGCTCCGACACTCTACCACCCAACGTAGCTGCCAACTCGTCCATCAACTGTTCGCGGGTGGTAATCTGTCGCTCCTCGGGCAAATACCACGCAGCACCCAATGCCTTTCCTCGGGGGATGATGGTCACCTTAATCAGTGGCGAAGCATTCTCCAATATCCACGACACAGTGGCATGGCCAGCCTCATGGTAAGCAATAGTACGCTTCTCCTCGTCAGAGATAATCTTATTCTTACGCTCCAAACCGCCGATTATACGGTCGATAGCTGCCAAGAACTCCTCCTTCGAAATGAAGGGACGATTGTGACGGGCAGCTATGAGTGCCGCCTCGTTACATACGTTGGCAATATCTGCTCCCGAGAAGCCCGGGGTCTGGCGCGCAAGGAACTTACGATCCAAATTCGGGTCGAGCTTCAAGGGGCGGAGGTGTACGTCGAATATCTCCTCACGCTCCTTCACGTCGGGCAGTCCCACCTCAATCTGACGGTCGAAACGACCTGCACGCATCAGAGCCTTATCCAATATGTCGGCACGGTTGGTTGCCGCAAGAACTATCACTCCCTGATTGGTCTGGAAACCATCCATCTCGGTAAGCAGCTGGTTGAGAGTATTCTCCCTCTCGTCGTTTCCCGAGAAACCTGCATTCTTACCTCGCGCACGACCTATGGCATCAATCTCGTCGATGAAGAGTATGCAGGGAGCTTTCTGCTTAGCCTGCTCAAAGAGGTCGCGAACACGCGAAGCTCCCACACCTACGAACATCTCCACGAAATCCGAACCAGAAATCGAAAGGAAAGGCACATTCGCCTCGCCCGCAACGGCTTTGGCAAGAAGAGTCTTACCCGTTCCCGGAGGACCTACAAGCAACGCACCCTTCGGAATTTTGGCACCCAGCTCCTTGTATTTATCGGCCTTTTTGAGGAAATCGACAATCTCCATAATCTCGACCTTAGCCTCCTCAAGACCGGCCACATCCTTGAAAGTCACTCTTTTGTGATTATCCTTATCAAAGACCTGAGCCTTAGCTTTGCCTACATTCATTATGCCTCCGCCACCGGCTCCACCGCCACGATTCATCGAGCGCATCCAGAATATCCAAATGCCTATAAAAATCAGCCAAGGCAGGAAACTCCAAAAGGCATCGAGCCAACCACCATCCTCCTTCACGTAGCGCAACTTAATGAGCTGTCCGCTCTGCTGCTGATACTTCTCAAGATTCTGAGCAAAGGTCTCGGCAGGACCAATCGTGAGATAGAATTGGTAACCCTGCTCGGGGATAGAGGCATACTCCTCCTGCGAACGATAACGTCCCAAAGCATCTTTGGTGAGCGTGACACGCGCCGACTCGTTGTTGATAATCTCGAGCGACTCCACCTCACCCTGCGAAGCCATCTGCTCGAAGAGACTCACGTTAATCTCCTGCGGAGTGCCACCCTGCGGCATCCAAATATAAGAGCCTAAAATCAGTATGATAATTGCGCCCCACAACCACATCATCGTGGGGCGAGGGAAGCCGCCAGCCCCCCTGCTGTTTTTTCTTCTATTTGCCATAAAAATTACTCTTCGTACTCATATTTAACCATCGGCGCGTCAGCCCACAACTCCTCGAGCTTATAGTACTCGCGCAGGTCGCTCTGGAAGATGTGTACCACAACATCGACATAGTCCATAGCAACCCACAGACCGGTCTGCTTACCCTCGACACGCCATGGCCACTCACCCATAACCTCGTGTACCTTCTCCTCCACAGAGTCTGCCAAAGCAGCAACCTGAGTTGTGGAATCTGCATTACAAACCACAAAATGCGAGCATATTGCCCCATCAAAACCACTCAAGTCGAGCGACACAATACCTTTACCCTTTTTATCCTCTAATGCAGAGACGATTGTCTCGATAAGTTTTTCCATAAAATCCAGTTTTTAATCAACCCGACAAAGGTACTAAAATAATTCTTATTTTGCAACGCAAATCCCACAATTGTTCCCCTTTAATACTCAATAGCCAAAACTCAGAACTTTACGCCAACAACCAATCGCCTCAAAAAGCAGTTCAGATATCCATTAAGAGCAGTGCCGGCAATCCAAAAACAACCCCACAAAACAGACAAGAAAATTTCCACATATAATGATTAAGGCTAATATGTTATGATATAAATCGGGCTTTATTTTAATATTTTAAGGAGTCAACAAAAGGATTAGGTAAAATAAATGTTGCATAATCGCCCAACTCCCTAATTTCCTTAAATTCACTAATCACCACCTCCCGAGAAGAGAGGTATTCTTGATTTTAGAGGAACAGATTCCGTGCATCGTGAAGAAAGCCACCGATGGGTAGTACTTTGACGTACGTCCCATTGGCGGCTTGCAAGGGATATGCAAAATTTACCATTCACCAATCACAACCTTGAGTAGCGTGATGTATTTTTTGATTTTAGAGGAGCAGATTTGTTCTTAAACGCAGGGCGTGACCGAGGGATAGTGCAAGTAGCACAGCCCGAGGAAACGAACAAGAGCAAGGACAAATATGCCCTATAAAATCGAAAAATTATAAGATTAGAAAGTTCGACGATATAGAATCAATCAACGCCTTAACGATGGCGGTTTTGACATAGGTGCGACGAACAGCTACTGCAATCTTGCGGAAAGTTGTACCCTTCTGAAGAGGCTTAACTTGCGAAAGACGATCTTTGGGAACATACTCCAGAGCCATCTCGGGGATAATGGTCAGACAGCGGGTGGAATCGACTATGCGCATAAGGGTATCGAGCGACCCCGACTCGAAGGTATAGTGCGAAGGTACGGTCTTGCGTGCCTGACATAGTTCGATAACCTGATCGCGCATACAGTTTCCGGCACTCAGCAAAATAAGGTCTTTCATATCAATATCTTCGATACGGATATTGGTGCGCTCATAGAGGGGATTGTGTTGCGAAACATAGACGTGGAAACGGTCGCTGAAGAGTTCATGTTCGGTAATACCCTCGCCACATGTACCTCCGGCAACAATCGCTGCATCGAGTTTGTCGCGCTTGAGGGCTTCAACAATATCGGCGGTCTTCATCTCGTGAATAACAAGCTCTACTTTGGGATATTCCTTGACAAACGAGGGGATAAATTTGTGGAGCATATAGGGGGCAATTGTCGGGATGACACCCAGACGCAACGTACCCGCCGTCTCGCCCTTAAGCTCGGAAACAGCCTCCTTGATGTTGTAGTAGGATTTAAGGGCGTCGCGCACCTTTTCCAATACCACCTCGCCCGCCTGAGTGGGGATAACAGGCTTTTTAGTGCGGTCGAGCAATACTACATCAAGCTCCTCCTCGAGAGCCTTAATCTGCATACTCAGAGAGGGTTGCGTCACAAAACAATGTTCGGCAGCAAGAGAAAAACTACCACAATTGGCAACAGCCAAAAGATATTCGAGCTGAATGATGGTCATAGTACAAATAGGGTTAGATATAGAATTATGCAACACCGCAAAGTTATAAAAATTATTTATACTTTCAACGCCAATTGTGAGATTTAACCAAATTTTGTACTTTTGTAGATTGGATTTGTATCGTTTTGCCGGTTTTTGTCACACTGTCGGGTTTAGGGCAGTGGGGAATATGGGCATAACGAGGGAAAAATTGAGGATAAATCAAATGTTAAAATAAGTATGGGAAAAGTTATATTAACCGGTGACCGCCCAACGGGCAAGTTGCACCTTGGACACTTCGTTGGCTCGTTGCGCCGACGCGTAGAGTTGCAAAATTCGGGTGAATTTGAGAAGATTTTCATTATGATTGCCGACGCACAGGCACTGACCGACAATGCCGACAACCCGGACAAGGTCAGAGAGAACATTATAGAGGTGGCTTTAGACTACCTTTCGGCAGGTCTCGACCCCGAAAAATCGACAATCTTCATCCAGTCGCAGGTGGCTGAGCTTTGTGAGTTGGCATTCTACTATATGAATCTAGTGACCGTACAGCGTTTGCAGCGCAACCCGACTGTCAAGGCGGAGATTCAGCTCAGAGGTTTTTCGGAGAATGAGGCTGAGGATGAGTCGGTTGATCCCACACAGCGTAAGCCCGGAACACCCGTGGGATTCTTCACCTACCCCATCAGTCAGGCATCTGATATTACCGCATTCAGAGCGACAACCGTACCCGTAGGTGCCGACCAAGAGCCTATGATTGAGCAGACACGCGAGATTGTGCATAAGTTCAACTCCGTGTATGGTGAAACTCTTATTCTGCCCGAGATTCTGCTGCCCGACAACGCCGCTTGTATGCGTCTGCCGGGAACCGACGGCAAGGCTAAGATGTCGAAGTCGTTGGGCAACTGCATCTATCTGTCGGACAGCCCCGAGGAGGTTAAGAAGAAGGTAATGTCGATGTACACCGACCCCGACCACCTGAGAGTCGAGGACCCGGGAAAGGTCGAGGGTAATGCCGTATTCACCTATCTGGATGCCTTCTCCAAGCCCGAACATTTCGAGAAGTATCTGCCCGAGTATGAGAACCTTGACGCACTCAAGGAGCATTATCGTCGCGGAGGTCTGGGTGATGTGAAGTGCAAGCGTCTGCTCATTGCCATTCTAAACGAGATTTTGGAGCCTATGCGCGAACGCAGAAGCTACTGGGAGCAGCGTATCGACGAAGTTTACCAGATGCTCAAGCGTGGCTCTGAGGCAGCACGCCGAGAGGCGGCACACACTTTGGAGGATGTAAAACGTGCCATGCGCATAAACTACTTTGAGGACGAGGAGTTGATTAAGGCACAGTCGGAAAAATACAAGGCAAAATAAGGTGAAGGTTAAACAATACATCAAAGGATTTCTTGACTTCCTGACAAGCGAGAAGGTATATAGTTGGTTTCTGCAACAGACCAAACACCTGAGCGAGCGTCAGATGATGATGGTGCTTGCCGTGGTTGTTGGAGTCGTTGCGGGCCTCGGTACCATAATCTTCGAGATGCTGCTACACGGCATCAAGGAGGGGCTTGTCAATTGGTTTCCGGTAGAGAAGGTAAACTTTCTGTTTCTGATATTTCCTGCCATCGGTATCATCTTGGCGACACTTTTCGTCAAGTATATCGTGCGCGACAATATCTCGGAGGGTGTAACACGCGTACTCTACGCCATGTCGAGTCGCAACTCCGAAATCAAGCCTCACAACTGTTGGTCGTCAATTGTCGGCGGAGCTACAACCATCGGCTTTGGCGGCTCGGTAGGTCCCGAGGCTCCTATTGTGCTGACGGGTGCAGCCATAGGCTCGAATGTGGCGCGTCTGACACGTCTGAACTATCGACAAACCACACTCCTGCTCTGCTGTGGTGCAGGTGCAGCACTGTCGGCAATCTTTAAGGCTCCCATTACGGGTGTGGTCTTTGTGTTGGAGATTTTGATGCTCGACCTTACGGCAGGGTCCATTACACCGCTGCTCATATCGTCGGTATCTGCTGCCACGGTAGCTTTTGTCTTTAGAGGTTTCGACCCCATTCTCGCCGTACAACTAACGGCTGCCGATGCCTTCGAGATTAAGCACATACCACTATTTATATTGTTGGGCGTGTTGAGTGCCGGTATGTCCTACTACTTTACGTCGGTAAATTCGAAGGTGGGCGGATTCTTCAAGAAGATTGACAGCCAATATAAACGATGGGCAATAGCCGGCACTGCGCTCGGCATCCTTATCTTTATGTTCCCGCCACTCTACGGCGAGGGTTATGAGGGTTTTACGGCTCTCATGCACGGCAACGAGGAGTCGCTGTTCGACAACTCGCTCTTCTATCGATTCCAAAACATCGAGTGGGTGGTTATTCTCTTTGTCATAGCCACGATGTTTATCAAGGTGGTGACTATGGCTACGACCAATGCTGCCGGAGGTGTGGGCGGAACATTCGCTCCATCGCTTTTCGTGGGTGCATTCCTCGGAGCAATCATCGCTCTGATATACAACGCAACGGTGGTGCATTGGCTGGGCTGGGAGCCGATATCTGTCGTATCGTTCACTCTGGTAGGTATGGCGGGTGTGATGGCGAGTGTGATGAAGGCTCCACTAACCTCCATCTTCCTTATTGCCGAATTGTCGAATGGCTACGGACTCTTCATTCCACTGATGCTCACCGCCGGCATATCGTTTGCCGTAGGTTACTACTTCGACCCCGACTCGATTTACACCAAGCAGCTGCGTATGCGTGGCGAGTTGCTCACCACCGACAAGGATGTCTCGGCATTTGTATTCTTGAAGCTCGAGGAACTTATGGAGACCGACTTTAACCCCATCAGTCCCAAACAGACACTTGGCGATATTGTACATATCATAGCCTCGGGCAGAAGAAACATATTCCCTGTGGTTAATCAAGAGGATGTATTGCTCGGCATTGTGCAGCTGGATGATGTGCGTGAGGATATGTTCAACCACGATAAGTATTCGGAGTCGGTGATGAAATATATGATTCAGCCACCCGACAAGATTTTGCTTCACGAGCAGATTCGCAGCATCCTGCCTCGATTCGAGGACAAACATACGTGGATGTTGCCCGTGGTGGATAAGTTGGGCAGGTATCAGGGTTTTATCTCTAAATCCAGAATACTGAATGCCTATCGCGAATCGTTGGTTAAGATTACCCAATAGCCACTAAACCCGAACTCAAAGAGCCGAGTTGTCCGATATGCAACTAAAGAGACTTTCGCTGATTAACTTCAAGAATATAGCCCAAGAGGAGATTGAGCTGGGCGAGGGTATAAACTGCTTTGTCGGTGACAACGGAGCGGGCAAGACCAACATTATCGACGCCCTGCATTATCTGTCGATGTGTAAATCGTCGCTCACAACCGACACTCAGAGCCTCAAACACGGTGAGGAGTTCTTCCTCATCGAAGGACACTTCATCTCCTCATCAGGGAAGAGTGAGCATATCGTATGCTCATACTCTCGCAAAGGTGGAAAGGTCATCAAACACTCGGGCAAGGAGTATGAGAAACTCTCCGAGCATGTTGGAGTAATTCCTGCGGTGATCGTCTCGCCCGCCGACTCTTCGCTCATCAGCGATGCTGCCGAGGAGCGTCGCCGCTACCTGAATGGCTTCATTTCACAACTCGACAGAGGCTATCTGCATGCCGTTATGCGCTATAACGCCATACTCGGCGAGCGCAACAAATACCTCAAAATCGGCTCGAGCGAAGAGATGCTCTTAATATATGATATGCAACTCTCGGAGCAGGCTGCAATCATACATCAAGCCCGTAGCCGATACATCGCACAACTCAGCCCCTTGGTCGAGGAGTTTTACAACACCCTGTCGGGCGAAAGGGAGAGTGTGAGTCTGAGCTACGACTCGGAGCTAAACAACTCCACGCTCGAAGAGTTACTCCAAAAGAACCGCCAGCGCGACATCATAAACCAGCACACCACACAGGGCATCCACCGCGACGATATGCTGTTGCAAATCGAGGGATACCCCTTGCGTCGTTTTGGCTCGCAGGGCCAGCAGAAATCGTTCCTGATAGCCCTAAAGCTCGCACAATACTCCATAATAGCAGCCCAAAGCGGCAAACGTCCGATATTGCTGCTCGACGACCTGTTCGACAAACTCGACACCCAACGTGTCACACAGCTACTGAAAATGGTGAGCGAGGAGCGGTTTGGTCAGATTATAATCACCGACTGCAATCCGACACGTCTTAAAAGAATACTCGACGAGGCATCCATGCCCTACACTCTCTTTACGGTCCAAGGAGGGGCAATCATGAGATGAGACGCACCAAAACACTGCTAATGGGCGATTTGCTGACAGAATTTTTCGAGCGACCCCACATAAAATCGATGGTGGCTCGTGGCAAATTGCCACAAACTTGGCGCGAGATTGTGGGCGACAGAGTGGCAGACGAGTCGGAACTCAAATGGGAGAACTACGTACTCTATGTCAAGGTACGCTCGAGCATTCTACGCTCCGAACTCTTCTACCAACGCGATGCTCTGTGTCGAGAAATAAACTCTAAGTCGGGAATAAAAATCGTCAACGTCGTAATCATTCGCTAAGAATATTCCCCTTTTCGACCCAAAATGTGTGATATTAAACACTTTTTGATTCAAAATTTTCAATAATAAAGAAAAAAAACTACCTTTGCACGTTAAAGCGCGAAAAACGAAAACTAAAAAATAAAATTATTATGGCAAAAGAACAAATTAACAAGCCCGAAGAGGAGACTTTGGGTACGGCTATGAGCAAGACCGAGAGCTTCTTCGAGCAGAACTCGAAAATGGTAACCTACTGTTTGGTTGCTCTGTTGATTCTCGCAGGTTGCGTATTTGGTTACAAGAAGCTGGTTTCGGAGCCTCGCATCGCAAAGGCTGCCGAGCTTATGATTGAGGCAGAGAAGGAGTTTGGCAAGGCTACTCCCGACTTCGAGTTGGCTCTCAACGGCGACGAGAATGGTGCAGGTTTCCTCGAGGTTATCGAGCAGTATGGCTCGACCCCTTCGGGCAACATCGCTAAGCACTGCGCAGGTATCTGCTACCTGAAGCTCGGCGATTTGGACAACGCCGCCGCATATCTCAAGCAGTACAAGGCTGTTGATGGCATCCCCGGTGCTATCATCAACGCTCAGAACCTTGGTCTTCAGGGCGATATCGCTTTCGAGAAGGGTGATTGCAAAGCTGCTATTGCTCTCTACGAGAAGGCTGTTGCTGCTGCAACCAACGACTACACTACCCCTCTCTACTTGAGCAAGGCTGCTTACGCTGCACAGCAGATGGGCGACAAGGCTAAGGCTGAGGGTTACTTCGAGCGCATCAAGCGTGAGTATCCTCGTTCCAACGAGGCTCGCGAGATTGAGCGCATGAAGGGTGCTAACCTCTAAAAATAGGGGCTGAGGTGTCAGATAGGACAAAAGGCGCAGGCTCAAAGGGCGCAAACCTTGGCAAAAGTGTTGTTATGGAGAGTGGTAAAGCTCTCCATAACAACTTTAAGGTGGGTATCATTATGCTCGACCACTTCTCCGAGATGGCAAATATTATGCTCGAGGGGTGTAAACTAACCCTGCAAGAGTTTGGTGTGAGCGAACAAAATATCACTCTTAAATATATCCCCGAACCTTTCAATATCACAATAGCCACCCAATTTATGGCAGAATATACCGAGGTCGATACGGTTATCATCCTCGGTTGTGTGGATAAGCGAGACCTCTCGGAACCTATGGAGCAGAGCCTGCTCGGAAGCCTTACCCAAATCCAGATGCAGTGGAATATGCCTTGCATTTGGAATATAACCGAGCTAAAAGATGGCAAGCTCCCCGACCTTAGAACGCTGTTTGATAGCGGCGCAAGAGGCGCGATGCAGGCACTGCATATGGTCACCCTGCAAGCCGAAATGCTTGCCGCTGCCCCCGGGGAGTTGGTGCCACATCAGAACGTGAACTGATAAATGAATATATTAAGTGAGCCTGTCTAACAAGTTTTTTGTTAGATGGGCTTTTTTTATATTTGTGACGA